>JAZUHV010000269.1:0-6406 GCA_045641925.1 Butyrivibrio sp. | reverse complement strand
AAGACCGCTTGGCCTCCGACTTAGAGGAGTGATATTAGGATGAAAAAAAGAATTTTTTGCTTATTTATGGCTATTGCATGTACAATTTGTGATTTTTCGGTACAAGTGATGGCAGAGGACAACAAAAAAACAAAGTCTGCTGAAGAAAATGTAATTGAAATGATTGAAAGTATGGCAGAATCCTCAAATATGTCAGATATGACAATTGAAGAACTTAACAAATTTATTCACGAAATGGTTTGCCTGACCGGAACGGAAGGCGGAACAGGCCTGGTAAGATTACCTCACCAAGGCGTAGAGCCGTTGAGTGCGAACGACTCGATAATTGGAAATGTGGCGCTCTCGATTGCTGCGACGAAAGCTGCTTGGTTAGCCGCGGCGGAAATTGCCAAAAAAGCTGGTTATGAATGCTCTGGAACACTGGTTGAATATTCAGTAGGGGCACAAAACTATCGTGAAACAAATGGAATGTTTGCACAAAAGATAAAGAAAACAAACACCTTTACATCTTGGAAGAAAAAACCTAAAAAAGATTCGCTAGTATTTACCAAGAGTGAAGATCCAGATTTATATTATTCGATACACGAGTTTAACATTTCTTTTGTAGGTGGTAGCAGAGGTGGATATGCCGTAATAAGTGATACGTATGACTTTGATATAAAGTTTATGGATGGATTATTCTCGACAATTGTAAATGATTGGGCGTGGCTTTGTTCGCATACATTTGTTCTCCATAAAATAGGTGTAGAGGTGAAAATCGGTTTATGAGCTCGAAAAGAAAGCTGACTATCATTATTCCGGCTATAGTTCTGATAATTTTGTTTGTGCTGATGGTGGGGACTTTGGCTTTTTCAAAGATAGCTCCGAAGCAATACCGCTTGGTTACGGAGACTCTAGAGATGTACATAAATTGGAATAAAGCACCAAGCATGAAAGGGTGTGAAATAGAGTTCTATGACGATAATTCAGGTTGGATGGGAGACGGCGACAGATACCATATCTTGCAATATGATTCAGAGGAAAGTCTGACCAAAGGATTTGAATGGTGTGACCTACAAACGCTGGATGAGAGAAATGCCGTGAATGGCTATGTCGCAAGAACTATTCAGGATATTTGTGAAAGTTCGCTAGAGCACCTAAGCATAGAAAATGATTTACGCCCGGATTTTGATAATGTTTTAGGATTCTATTTCAAAAAAGATTTAGACTGTCTTATTCTATTGATTGATAAAGATCTGTTGCGAATGTATGTGTTTCAAGTTTTCATATAGGATTCTATAAAAGGTGAGAGAGTCTGCATTAGACTCATAAAAATACTCTGTGCGTATCATTTACTTTTCCTCCGTTTTCTAAAACTTTTTCTAAAACTTTTTGGAATGCAAATGATTAATTGCTGGTTAGTAGTGTTAAGTAGTTTTGAATTTATTAGAAGATCTGTCTTTATGCGCACAAATATGTGCGTATAAAGCACACGAATCGAAGGATTATTGTATTCGGGACGCAGAGGCCGCGTGTTCGAATCACGATATCTGAATTCCGAACGCAGTGCGTTGCAAATTGACATCCCTTCATCCTTAGAAGTATTATTTATTATATGCGAGGGGGAAGAGTATGAGATTACAATTGAAATTTGTGATTACAATCGCACTGGCACTTGTTATGATTGGTTCATTAGCCGGCTGCACAAATGTGAATTATCATGCAAAGCTGTATGACAATATCGAAGAGCAGCTGAAGGAAGAATTCAAAAACGACAACGTTGTTGAGCTTGCAGCCGATGGGGAATATCCGACCAAACGCTTTTTTATGATCGATACACAGGAACAATTTGATGAGATCTTTTGTGCAGATAATCACGACATAGAAGTGGACTTTGCAAGCCAAATGTTAGTCATCTACACATTCATAGACATTTATCGACGCAGAAATGAACTTGCAAAAGTTTATACGGATGATAATACATTATTTATTAAAGTTAAGATGGAGAAGAAATCTGGAATTGGGGATGCGACATCTCCATATCAGCATTGGTTGGGCGTTGTCCTTGATAAGATGACGATTGACCATGTTGAATTTGTAAGGGAATAACTACGATTATTAGAAGACCGCAGGCGAATGTCTGCATGAATCTACAGGAACTATTGGCGCAGACCTGCGTATAGATAGAACTTTTTTGATTAGGAGCACAAAATGAGTAAGAAAGCAGTATTTTTCGATATTGATGGAACCCTTTGGGATTATGAGCAGAAAATTCCGGAATCCTTAGCCACCGCGTTAGAGAAGCTTCGCATGGCGGGTAATTTAGCATTCATCTGCACGGGCAGGGCCAGAAGTACAGTGTATGAGCAGAGCCTTTTGGATTTGGGGTTTGATGGAATCCTTGCAGGCTGCGGGACTTATGTGGAAATGAAAGATGAGGTGCTTTATGAGCATACCATCGAATTTGAGGAACTGAAGTCCCTGTGTGCGATGCTGAAGGAAAAGGGCATTGGAATATTTGCGGAGGGTTCGAAAAAACTCTTTATCGATTGGGACTATTTTAACGGCCAGGCATATGCGGAGGGCTTCCGAAGCAGTATGGGAGAGACCTGCGTGGGCTTAGATACGCTTACCGAAGAAGATAAGGTTAATAAGCTTTCCGTGGACTTCCTTGGTATGGAACCGGAAGTGGTGACAGAACTCATTGATGCGGAAAAATATGATGTGATTATTCACGATATGAGCAATCAAGGAGAGGAGAGTCGTCACGTGGCAGAGATTATTCCAAAGGGATTCTCGAAGGCAACCGGTATGGAGTGGATTTGTAAGCACTTGGAAATCGATTGGAAAAATACTTACGCATTTGGCGATGGCTCTAATGATATTGCAATGCTGAAGGCTGCGAATTGCGGTATTTGTATGGGCAATGGTAATGAAATTGCAAAAGAGCAGGCAGATGTCATTACGGAAGCGGTTATGGATAATGGAGTATATAAGGAACTTCTTCGCCAGGGCCTTTATATCAGAATGTAACGAATATAGGAAAAAGCCGAAAAATACTTGATTTTTCGGCTTTATTTGATATAATGCATTCATTCCCTTGGGGCAAATGCGCTCCTAAGGATTCTTCAAAAAATAGGAGGAAAAATCAATGAAGAAAAGAGTATTTGCACTCGTACTTGCCGTTGCTATGGCTGCTGCTGCATTAGTTGGCTGCTCTAACACCGGAAGTGGAAGCAAGAGCGATTACAAAATCGCTATGATTACTGACTCTGGTGATATCACCGATCAGTCTTTCAATCAGTCTACCTACGAAGCATGTAAGGCTTTCGCAGAGGGCAAGAAGTTGGAATTCCGTTACTACAAGCCAACTGGCGACAGTGATGAAGCTAGAACCGCTGCTTTTGATACTGCAGTTGCTGATGGTTACAATGTAGTTGTTGTTCCTGGTTACTTATTCGGCTCTATGATTAAGGAAGTAGCTCCAAAGAACCCAGATGTTACCATCATCGGTCTTGACGTTTCTGCTGGTGACTTAGGTGACTTCACCCTTCCATCTAATGTATGTACCTTCACCTACCAGGAAGAGTTACCTGGTTACATGGCAGGTTATGCAGTTGTTAAGGAAGGCTACACCAAGCTTGGTTTCTTAGGCGGTATCGCTGTTCCTGCCGTAATCCGTTATGGTTATGGTTTCGTTCAGGGCGCTAACGATGCAGCTAAGGAGTTAGGCAATGCTTCTGAAGTTGAAGTTAAGTATGTATACGGCGGCCAGTTCTACGGCGATGAAGCAATCACTGCTGTTATGGATACCTGGTATTCTGCTGGTACTGAGCTTGTATTCGCTTGTGGTGGTGGTATCTACTCTTCCGCATGTGAAGCAGCTGTTAAGCCTGGTATTGATGGCAAGGTTGTCGGCGTAGACGTTGACCAGTCCGGAATCCTTACTGAGAAGTACGGCGAAGGCATCTGCGTTACCTCTGCTATGAAGGGTCTTGCAGCAACCGTTACCGCTACTCTTCAGGATGTTGTTGATGGCAACTTCTCTAAGCACGCTGGAAAGATCGAGAACCTTGGTCTTGTATCCGGTGATGATGTAACCAAGAACTATGTACAGCTTCCATTAGATAGCTGGTCTATGAAGAACTTCACCGTAGACAACTACAAGACTCTTGTAAAGGCTATGGTTGATGGTACTGTTAAGGTTAGCAATTCTATCGATGCTATGCCAGCAGTTGACATTACTGTAACTACCTTCGATAACATTAAGTAATCGAACTTATACGTAAACATGAACTGCCTCGTATGCTTTTGCATAGGGGGCAGTTTTTTTGTGCGTAAAATTCAGTATAATTTTTTTAATTTAGGCAATATTCATTATGTTATCCGCGCGTGATTAATGATATACTAGGATAAATTGGGCGTAGTGTATATGCGCTTATAGATTAGGAGGAAGAAGGATTGGATACCAGAGACGTTGCAGTGTCCATGAGACGCATCACAAAGACCTTTGGTTCGACGATTGCGAACTCGAATGTTGACCTGGATATCTACAAGGGTGAGATTCTTGCACTGTTAGGCGAAAACGGCAGTGGTAAGACGACCTTGATGAATATGCTGTCAGGAATTTATTATCCGGATAGCGGCCAGATTTATATCAATGGAAAAGAAGTAGTCATTCGCTCCCCGAAGGATGCATATGATTTGGGAATTGGTATGGTACATCAGCATTTCAAACTGGTTGATGTCATGACCGCGACAGAGAATATCGTTCTGGGTATGGAAGAAAAGCTGAACCTGAAGCTTGCAGCTAAGAAGATTGGCGAGATTTGTGCAAAGTACGGCTTTGATATTGATCCAAACCAGAAGGTTTATGATATGTCTGTCTCTGAAAAACAGACTGTCGAAATTGTAAAGGTATTGTATCGTGGTGCGGACATTCTAATCCTTGATGAGCCGACAGCAGTATTGACTCCGCAGGAAACCGAGAAGCTGTTTGCTGTGGTACGTAATATGAGAGCAGATGGTAAGGCCAACATCATCATTACCCATAAGATGCATGACGTGGAAAGCCTTTCAGACCGCGTAGCGGTGCTGCGCAAGGGCGAGTATGTGGGCCAGATGTTGACCGCGGATACCAATGCGCAGGAGATGACCAATATGATGGTCGGCCATGCGGTAACCTTAAACATTAAGCGTTCCGAACCGGTAAATCCAAAGCCTCGTATTGAGGTAAGTGGTCTGACCGTTCGTAATATTGATGGTATCGAAAAATTGAAAAATGTTTCCTTTACGGCAAACTCCGGTGAAATTCTTGGTATAGCAGGTATTTCCGGATGCGGTCAGAAGGAATTGTTAGAGGCCATTGCAGGTTTGCAGGTTGCAGAAAGCGGTAGCATTTCCTATATCAACGAGGATGGTTCCAGAGAAGAAATCCTTGGACGTGATCCATTAGCCGTTGCGGATATGGGTGTGACCTTATCCTTCGTTCCGGAGGATCGTTTGGGCATGGGACTGGTCGGTAACATGGACCTGACTGATAATATGTTACTTCGTTCCTTCCGTAAGGGACATCTGTTTACTGATCGAAAGACACCAAAGCAGCTGGCAGAGGAAGTCGTTCGTGAGCTGGATGTCGTCACGCCGGGTGTTTCCACTCCGGTACGCCGTCTTTCTGGTGGTAATGTGCAGAAGATTTTGGTAGGACGAGAAATCGCCTCCTCACCAAAGGTTCTTTTGACCGCATATGCGGTTCGTGGTTTGGATATCAATTCTTCTTACACGATTTATGATTTGATTAATAAGCAGAAGGAAGCCGGCGTTGCAGTTATCTACGTAGGCGAGGACCTGGATGTTCTGCTAGAATTGTCCGACCGTATCCTGGTTCTGTGCGGCGGTGAGGTCAGTGGCATTATCGATGGCCGCAAAGCCGATAAAAATACTGTCGGTTTGATGATGACAAGAGTGGGAGGTGTGGATTATGAATAAGAAACGAGAACCTCTTTTCCATATCACAAAGCGCAGTAACCTTGTCTGGTATCAGGCCTGGGGTATTCGTGCGGCAGCAATTGTATTGGCAATTATCCTTTGCAGCCTGATTGGAACAGCTGTTTCTGACAGCTCTCCGTTTGATATTTTAGGAACCATCTTCAAGGGTGCGTTTGGGTCCGAGCGAAAGGTTTGGATTACCTTTCAGAAGATGTCCGTATTATTAATCATTTCCCTGGCATTAACCCCGGCATTCAAGATGAAGTTCTGGAACATTGGCGGCGAGGGACAGGTTTTGATTGGTGCGCTTGCCTCCGCAGCATGTATGTTCTGCCTGGGTGATAAGCTTCCGGGAACAGTGGTTGTGCTTTTGATGTTCATCTCCAGTTTGGCAGCAGGAGCTGTCTGGGGTGTAATTCCTGCTTTGTTTAAGGCGAAG
>JAZUHV010000268.1:0-2089 GCA_045641925.1 Butyrivibrio sp. | reverse complement strand
CTGCGCACGCAGGCAATTTGAAACCAATTATGGTTCCGGATTTACTGGAGCCGACAGAGGAAATCCGTGAACTTGCCGAGGTGGTTTTGCCGACAATGATGGACGTGAAGGCTTATTTATTTGGAACAGATTGACATACATGACAGAGGCTTATGAAGATGAAAACAAATATGGAACGTGTTAAAGCCGCAATGCTATCTGTGCAGCGATATCCGTGGGAACAGGGTGTATGTATGCAGGCTATGTATGAGGCAGGAGAATCGGACGTAGCGGTAGCAATGGCGCATGACGCGGTACTTCGCCAGCAGCCGGATGGAAGACTAGCGGTAATTAACGACAACATAGCGGTTACCGACCCTGCAGCAAATGGTATTGTTGTTAAAAAGGCATATGAAATTACTGGAGATTCCTTTTATCTGGAAGCGGCACAACGCATGTTTGAATATTTGATGCAGAAAGCTCCTCGAACTGACAGAGGTGTTTTGTGCCACAATGAAATAAGCTTTCATGAAGGTTTTTCAAAGGACCAGATTTGGGCGGATTCCGTATACATGGCACCACCTTTTCTGGCGGAGATGGGAGCGCTCGATGAGGCTGTTTCTCAGATTCAGGGAATGGTTCAATATTTGTTGGATGAGCGGACTGGTTTGCTTCGCCATATTTACGATGCTGGAACCGAGCACTTTGTACGAGACAAACTGTGGGCAACTGGCAATGGTTGGGCATTGATGGGCATAGCTGCTGTTACCGAAACTGCTATAAAGAATCAACGTGAGGACCTGGTTCAAACCTTGATGAAATGCTCAAAGGGAATCTTAGACAGTATGCTTGTATATCAGTTACCAGATGGTCGTTTCCATGATTTGTTGGATGAAGAAGATTCTTTTGTAGATGGAGCAAGTGCAATGATGATGGCGACCTATATCTACCGTAGCATGGTAAATGGGACATTGTCTGAAGAGTATCAGGCTTATGCGGATCAGGTACTTAATACGATGGAGAATTATGTGGATTCTTACGGAATTATCCATGGAGTATGCGGATGCCCACATTTCCTTTCAGAGGGTACTAGCGCAGAAGCGATGGCTGCATACGTAATGATGCACGCATGGAAAGACAAATGGAGCAAACGGATAGGAGGAGAATTACATGTTTAGGGAGATGCGTAGAAGCCCACAGGCATTGACAAAGGAAGAAATTATCGAAGTTTTGCAAAAGGAGCGAAGAGGAGTTCTTTCCGTTCAGGGCGATGATGGATACCCTTACGGTGTTCCGATGAACCATTTTTATGATGTGGAGAGCGGCAAACTGTTCTTTCATGGTGCCAAGATTGGACACAGGGTGGATGCGATAAAAAGAAATCCCAAGGTGTCTTATTGTGTATATGGCCAGGAATTCCAAAAGGAAGGCGATTGGGCAAAATATGTAAAGAGTGTCGTAATCTTTGGCCAGGCCGAAATTGTAGAAGATATGGATGAGATGATTATGTGGACGCGTAAATTGTGTGCCAATTTCCCATGCCCGCAGGAGTATGTGGATAAGGAAATTACAGTGGATGCGGTTCAAACACTGAGTTTTGTAATCAATGTAGAAAACATCAATGGAAAATTGGTGCATGAAGCATAGTTATTTTTAGGGGGCAGGTAAAAATGACAGAATGGGAAAAGGGACAAGCTGGATATTTGTATGATGCAAATTATGATCCGGAGATTATCAAATCGCGTGAAAAGTGTGCAGATCTATGCCACGAGTTTAATCTGTGCAGACCATCGGAGACCGAAAAACAGAAGGAAATCCATGCAGGGTGATTCGAAAGATCACGGAAGAGGATAAGAACAAATATCCGATTTATAAGGGTCATGAACGTGAAAAAAATAGCAGTCTAAGAGAGTAATTTTCCAGTTGTTGGAAAATTACTTTTTTTTATATTGCACGAAAAAAAATGAGTGATAAACTATAGTGTGAAAATTTTATTTGATTAAATTTGCGAGAAAATAATAATTCAAGATAAGGTGGCATATTTATGGATGAGAAATTTACACTTGAAGATTCGTTGCAATTATTAGCAAATAATTATCACAAGATTTTA
>JAZUHV010000267.1:0-1618 GCA_045641925.1 Butyrivibrio sp. | reverse complement strand
TTTTCTTTAAAGCGGAATCCAAACATTTCTCCAAGACCGATGGCCATATCAGAATAGCCGCTAAAGTCAAAGTATAGCTGTAAGGAGAAGCATATTGCCAGTATCCATGCCCCGCCAACGGAGGTGCTGGTTCCATCCAATCCGTTAACCACTTCGCCGCAGGTATTGGCTAAGAGGCACTTCTTTGCCAGGCCCACGATGAATCGCAGAAAACCGTGATAGAGTCCGCTAATGGATACCACGCGGGTTCTCAGGCTCTTTTCAATGTCCTTATAATTGACAATCGGGCCGGCAATCAGCTGTGGGAAAAAGCTTACATATAACAGGAGTAGGAAGAAATTCTTCTGTACATCAATCTTTTTCTTATATACATCCACGATGTAGGTGAGCACCTGAAAAGTGTAGAAGGAAATACCGATTGGAAGGGCAATGTCCTTTACGCTTGCCGTGGAATGGAATAGCTTGAGCATGGAATTGGTTAAAAAGCTTGCATACTTAAAGTAGAATAAAAAGCCTAAACTGAAGATGACTCCGGCGAGAAGGAAGGCGAGTCGTACCCCTTTCTTTTCGGACCGTGCAATCATTCGTCCGCATCCATAATTGACCGCCACCATCGCTAACATAACGAATACCCACTTTGGCTCGCCCCAGGCATAGAAGAAGACCGAGGCAATGATGAGGATGGCATTACGTGCATGATCGTTTGGAATTACAAGGTAGAGTAAGACCACAATCGGCAGGAAATATAATAAAAATGTTAAAGAAGAAAAAACCATAGTTTGTTATTCTCCAAGCTTCTTTTTTTGCTGTGTGCCGCAAAGCTTAACAGCGAGTGCGGACGGAAGCAGCTTCTGGCCAAAGATGGCAAGGCGCATCAAAGGTGTAGGAATGATAATGGTCTGATGACGGTTCATTCCTAAGATTGCTTCGCGAACACATTTTTCCACACTAATACCCGGGAGTGCGAAGGAAACATCTGCTACAGCGTTAAACTCCGTATTAACAGGTCCTGGGCAGAGCGCACAAACATAAACATTGCTGCCCATTTCGCGCAACTCCTGTGCCACACCGCGGGTCAGGCTGGTCATATATGCCTTGGACGCATAATAAGCGGACATGTACGGGCCTCCTGGGAACAGGCCGGCAGAGGAAGCTACATTTAAAATGATGCCGCGGTCGCGCTTTACCATTTTTTTCAAAATGCTTTTGAACAGGATGTGCTGGGCAATGTCATTGACCTTCACCATCTCAATTTCATCCGCTAGGTCGATGTCGGTAAAATGACCGGCCTTTCCAAAGCCTGCATTGTTAATGAACATAAAAATCTTTTCATCGCGAAGTTCCTCTAAAAGCGCATAGCAGCCCTCTTCGGTAGATAAATCCGCAGGAATCAGGCGTGTTGGAACCGGCAGACGGTTTGCGAGTGCACTTAGTCGATCAATCCGGCGTCCGGTTAAAATCAGTCGATAGCCGCGAGCGGCTAAAACGGTAGCAAATTCTTCTCCGATTCCGGAGGTGGCTCCGGTAATTAATGCTGTTTTCATAGTGTGCCTCCTTTTAGGCGTTATAACTGCTTCTATATTACCTTGTCGTGGATTTTTTTTCTACTTTTTTAAGA
>JAZUHV010000266.1:0-17441 GCA_045641925.1 Butyrivibrio sp. | reverse complement strand
GGTAACAGATGGGATGGAATACACTCGGCTATCGCGAATGATTTCCTGCAAGGAGGTTGCAACATACTTCGCAGCAGAGCCAAAGCCCGGAGTATGGTCCGTCTCTGGCAAATCATTATCAATTGTCTTTGGAATACCCACTACCTTAATGTCGATATTCTTTTTTCTGAAGTAACGGTCCAGCTTCCACACAGTATCCATGGAGTCGTTACCGCCAATATAGAAAAATGCCCGAATATTGTGCTTTTCAAAAGTATGCACAATTTTCAAGTAATCACTCTCATCCTTTTCATAATCTGCCAGTTTAAAACGGCAGGAACCCAAAATCGTGGAAGGTGTTGTCATCAAAAGCTGCTTATCGCTTTCATCCATCAGAATGCCACGCAGGTTGATTAACTCATCCTCTAAAATACCCATAATTCCATTGATGGAGCCATAGATTTCATCCACTTCCTCGTGTTCCTGTGCCCCATTAAACACGCCGGCTAAGGAAGCATTAATGGCTGCGGTTGGTCCGCCTGACTGCGCGATTGCAATATTAAACATGATTTGTTCTCCCTTGCTTTTTACTTCGGAGATATCATAGCAAATTTGCCCCTAATCATCAATAATCAAAAAAATTTACTTAAAATTCCTAAAACCTTCAAAAAAAAGAAAACCACCAGATCGCGGGCTACCCGCGATCGGTGGTTGTTCATCATACAATTTTAAACTTAGTTTATGACCATGGATCAGCTGCAGTTGGGATACGGATATCGCCAAGGCACTGAACTTCCACGATAAACCACTCATTGGTAGATGGTTTTCTACGCAACTTAACCGTACGAGGTGCATCTGCACCAGAGCTTTCAACATACATAATTGCCCAATTCTCGGTATCAAATGAGTATGGATTGCTACTTACCGTAATCGTATATGGCTTGGTTGGCGTATAGTTATTTTCCGGTGTAGCACCTTTAAAAAATGATAAAGGCTTATATGGTGCACCTTCCAATCTTTCCTGATAGAACTGCTTGGTTGCTTCGCTCACATCGTCCGGACCATTTAAGTAATCAATCATCTCATAGGTTGCTTCCTTGTCTTTAACGTAATTGCACAAAACAATCATGGCCAAAGCAGTTGTCTTATAAGCGGTATCCAATGCGGCACCCGGAAGTGCCTTCAGCTCTGCTACATTGGAAGGAATCTCATTGAACTGAAAGGTAAAACTCTCACCATTCATAACTGTGCCCTTTTTATCCTTGCCCTTTCCGGCATTGTTCACAGCATTATGGATTGCATGACTGGCAGCGTTACTTGCGGCATTACCAGCGGAATTGATTGCCTGTCTGGCAGTCTGATTCGCAGCATTTTTTGCTGCACCTAAAAGGCTGTCTAATAAACCCATGTTGTAATCTCCTTATCAATATTTCGTGTGCTTAAAAACTTCTTCCGCTGTGCGTTGCACCGGAGGAAGATGTATGTGTCTTGCTACCACCTGAATCATTATTGTTGGAACGACTCACTACCTTCACCTTGGAATACAGATAAATCTCATAGGACTCATCCACTGTCAGACTTCCTGGAACCACATAATCTGAAGCCAGGTTATTGGCTCTAACAGACTTTAACTGTCCCTTCATGGAGCCCGTCACAATAAGGCCAATAATCAGTGCGATTACCAAAGAAATGAGAAGATTTCTCACAAATGGGAATTTTAACGAATTTCTGTATCCCGTCATGTATTTGTCGCACATATTTGCATATGTTGTGAATGCATCTGCAAAATCGCCATCCTCCATCTTCGGCTTAATACGGCTTTCAATTTCTGCCGTCTCGCTATCCGAAATGGCCTTTATCGCATCACCACGGAGTGTTAAATATTTTTCTCCACTCTCACAGTCAACTACGAAAAGGATACCGGAACGGTCCCCGCTCATGCCTTCACCATAGCCATTGTAGTCGTAGTAGTCATCGGCAAATGCACGAATGTTTTTAGAATCACCGATTCCGTTAACTGTTACAATTGCAACGTCCATATGCTGACGTTCACTAATTTCATCAACAAGTTTTTTCAGGTTATTCTCTTCTGCCTCAGATAAAATATCTCCGTCATCCACCACACGGCCAGGATGATTAGAATCTGCAGCGAATGCCTGTACTGGCATAATCATCAAAGAGGCAACCAGAAATGCTGCTAACGCAGCGAAAAATCTTTTCATCTTATGTTACCTCCTAAAAAATCAGCCAAAAAAGCGCTAATACTGCAAAAATAGCAGCAGTCGCGATCAGGGTTGTTAACCAAAAATACTTTGTTACCAACGACTTATCAGCCGGAAGATTTCCTACAAACTTGCCAGTCTGTCCATTCATGGCAAATACGTATTTTTCGCCCTTCCAGGTTGTATTTAATAACCATACCGGGTACATCGCATAATGTGTGGAGCCCTCTGCGAGTTTGATATTTCCGCCTTCATAGGTAACGGAATCATATCCGGTAACCGTATTACGGAATGCCACCTCTGTCTGATTTCGTACACGCTGGTTTGCACGGTCAATACTGGCCTGTGCATCCACATCATATCGATCTGCCAAATATCCGGCAAAATAAGCGGTCTGGAATGGAACCGCATCCTTAAAATCGTATGGCTCCAAAGACTCCATTAAGGCGTCATCCATCTTGGTGGAACCATCCACCGGAACGTGCTTAAATTCCAGATCACCTGCACGCATAATTGCGTAATAGGAAACCTTTGTATAAGAGTTCTCTTTGTCGGTCCAGTGCGTGGTCTTTGTACCACGATAACGTGTTTTTGCGACAGCCTTACTGTCAAACAGCCAATATGGAACGTAGATACCCTTAATCTCATCCAAATGATTCTGACTGGAGAATACCTTTGGCAAAAGTTTTTTACCCTTGAAGTGTTCCTTCAGTTTTGCCTTGGCAGCCTCTTTATCCAGCTTGAATGGAATGATATAATCAGGCTTCAACTCTCCTGCCACCTGTCCCATGACAACGATTGGGTTGTCACAGAATGGGCAGGAGCTTGCAGCCATATTTTCATCGCCAACGATGGTACCGCCGCAGGACTTACATACGTAAACACGCATATTCTCGTCCTCGCCGGCCATCCAGCTTTCTACTGAGTCAGAATTCCAATTCATATCGTCCTGATTGTCAGCGGACAACTCTTTGTCATAATCCAACAAAGTCTGCATTTCAAATTCCGTATCACAGAATGGACATTTCATCTTCTGAAGAGAACTGTCAAATGCAATTGCACCGCCACAGCAAGGACATTTATATTCCTGCAATCCTGCCATAGTGCCTCCTAATTAAACTCTGGACTTACCACAATTCTGGCAGAAGTTACCGGTATTTACAGTTCCGCAGGAGCAGGTCCAGCTAGCTGGCTGCATCTGCTTGCCGCAGTTTTGGCAGAAATTACCGGTGTTTACAGTACCGCATTCGCAAGTCCAGCCTGCAGCCTGTGGTGCTGCCTGTGGTGCAGCCTGTGGAGCTGCCTGCTGACCCTGCTGAGCGCCCATTGCATAAAGGTTCGCTGCGTTAACGCCAGTTGCATTCATAGCCATACCCATACCCATGAAACCAGTCATTGCGCCCGCAGAGTTACCTGCTGCAGTTTCCATAGCGTTAGCAGTAGCATTTACGATAGCTGCAGCGCCCATGTTTGCGTTCTGGTAAACAGCCTGAGTCTGAACCTTCTTGATAAGTGCTGCATCTTCGTCTGGAAGAGTAACAGAACCAAGTGCGATGCTCTCAATGTTAATACCTCTGGTCTTGCCCCACTTATCAGAAAGAACATCGTTCATAGCCTGTGCCAATTCTTCATTGTGTCCAATGATTTCATTTGGACGCATCTGCAATGCAGAAAGCTTAGCAAGTGCTGGCTGTAAAGCTGCAACGAATTCAGTCTTTAAGGTTGCATCTAATTCAGAACGTCTGTATTCATCAGATACGTTACCAGCAACATTGGTATAGAAAAGGATTGGATCTACAATTCTGTATGAGTAGATACCAGAAATACGAAGTGCGGTATCCAAATCAAGACCAAGTCTTGCATCTACTACACGGAAAGGAATTGGATTAGCAGAACCGAACTTGTTCTCTAAAAGTTCCTTTGTATTGAAGTAGTAAACTCTCTGGTCCTTACCGGTATCTCCACCGTAAGTAAATCTGCGGCCAATGGTCTTGAAGGTCTCAAGAATGCTGTGACCCAGGTTACCTGCGAAGATACTTGGCTCAGAAGAGGTGTCATAAGTAAATTCACCTGGTTCTGCACAAACTTCAACAACCTGGCCCTGCTCAACGATGATCATACACTGACCATCTGCTACAGCGATACCGGAGCCATTGGAGATGATATTATCATTTCCCTTGGTATTAGAAGAACGACCGGTAATCTGCTTCTGACCCTTAACCATCAAAATTTCCTTTGGAATGGATTCACAATAAAAGAATTCCTTCCACTGATCTGCCAGGGTGCCACCCAATGCACCAAGGCCTGCCTTAATTAAACCCATTTAAAAATCCTCCTTAAATAGAATTGGTTTTAGTACGAGTACTGTAGCCATTCTATTTCAAAGAGGATTTGTTCGCATTGCCATAATTGGCAGTTAGTTTAAATTATTAATAATTAATTTCTGTTCCACAAAATCAGAGACCATTTTCATGGTATCATCATAGCCTGTTTTGCTTTTCAGTTCTTCGATATAAAATCGAACTGTTCGCGGAGAAATATTCAGTCGGTCACCAATTTCCTGGCGACTTAAGCCATCTGCCAGCAAGCGGACCACCTCATACTCTCTTTCCGAAAATTCCGTGCTCTTTGCACAGCCAACCTGAATTTCCGGTGTTTCCAAAGGATAGCAAATACCCTCATCCAGCACAACCGATACCACATCCAAAAGGTCCGTATCCCCGTATTCCTTGTACCAAAAGCCTTCGCAGCCCGCGGCCTGGGCCCTCTTAATGAAGGAATGCTCCGGCATGGAGGTTGCCATGATAATTTTCACGCGGGGATAGTTCTTCTTAATCTTCGCAGCAGCGGTCAGGCCACTCGCATTATCTGCAGTACAAATATCCATCAGAATTAAATCTACCTGACCTCTCAGGCAATACATTTCGGCATTGGCTGCAGAAGAAATCGTGCCGATAATTTTTAACTCCTCTTCCCTTTCCAGCATGCTTTTTATAAAAAACTGGGACTGCTTGGAATCATCCACAATCAAAACTCTAATCATACTTACTCCCCTTTTAGCATATTCTTTGGCACATGAATTACCAGTTCGAATTTATCTGTCGTATGAATTTGAATCGTACCGCCTTTTGCACGAAGTGCTTCAGAAAGGTTCTTTAAGCCTCCTCGCATCTCAAATTCGCCCTTTGGCAGCACTCCATCATTCATCAGGTGCAATGTATAGGCGTCTCCATTTGTTTCCATTGAAAGCCAAATTTGCGTTGCCATACCATGTCGTACTGCATTGATAATTCCCTCGCGAATTGCCTGCCTGATCCAGGCATCGGATACCAGACTGGCAGGAAGATCCTCTTTCATATGAACCTCACAGCCTATCTGTTCCGCAATATCAAAAATCTCCTGAAGAAGCTCTCTCGCATTTCCTGCCTCCTGCCCAGCAATTTCGCCAAATTTCTCTGCGATTTGTTTCCATTGTTTGCCAATCGACTTATATTCCGTCAACGTCGCATGTCCTAAGAGCATTTGTCTGGTTGGCAAAATCATCTGTCCCATTTCGTTGTGAATACGAATTTTATGTGCCAGAACCTCTTCCTCATGATTCGTACGAATCATACGATCCGTCAGTTCGCGAATTTCCCTTCGCTGAACACGCAGTTTTTCGTTATTCTCTTCCGCCTGATGATATAACTCATGAAGCATAGTTACATCTGAAATCGTTGTCTGAATATATGGGCCAAGGTGCGGGATAAACAACTGTTTTCGTCCCACCTGTAATACACTGCCATCTGGCAAAACAAAGGTTAATTGGTTTGGCATAGGCTTCTTGGTCTTTAGTCTTCTCACACCGGCTGCCGGCTCCTTTTCCAGTAAATCTCTCCAGAAAGTATCCGCATTTTTCAGTCGATATCCACATATTTTTTGCGCGTATTCCACCATATTGTAATTCATCAAAACCGGCTGCCCATACTGGTCAGAAAAGCATAAACCATTTGGCAAATTATCAATTGCTTCACGCACATTCGATTTTCTAAACTGCTTGTATTCGAAACGAATTTCATTGTTTAAGGCGATAATCGTATACCCTGCCATAAATGCTTCCAGAATCACATACATCGGCCATGGAACGACATCATATGTCAGCATCAATGCCGCGTCTTTTCTATT
Source organism: Butyrivibrio sp. (assembly GCA_045641925.1). Taxonomy (GTDB): domain Bacteria; phylum Bacillota; class Clostridia; order Lachnospirales; family Lachnospiraceae; genus Eshraghiella. The sequence continues at coordinate 11,076 of JAZUHV010000266.1, read as the reverse complement.
GGCAACGATAAACCTTAAAAATATAAATGCAGCTGAGTAAATTAAAATCAAAACCGCAGTAACCACGTGACGCCAGTTGATTCTACGCTCCATTACCTGCAGCATCAGCAGAAAAAACATACCACCAAAAATAAAGGAGCCAATTCCCATAATCAAAGTAATGCAATACGTTGGTAATTCCATAAAATTCATTGGTCGTCACCTCCTTTTCCCAAGGAGAGAATAACCGTTTCCTGGCCTGCTGCCGATATGGTCATAGTCACCAGCTTTTTGCCTTCAAATTCCACATGAATATGATTGGTCAAGAACATTGTGCGCTCGATGATTGGTTCTAGCTGATCATATGCCGTAAAAATCTCCTGCTTTGTCAAATCACGCTCAGTCAAAATCTCATAAGTAAAGCGTACATTACATACAATCAGATTTCGTCCAATCTCCATCAAACAAAGCTCCAGCTCCTGAATCGGAATCTCCGGGCTGGTTTCCAAAAGCATCAGAAAGTTTGAGCGGCGTTTCAGATATACACCAAGAATATTTATCTGAGAAAGAATCTTATGGGCCTCTTCCTCTGTCTGTGCCACCTGAAGAGCCTGCGTCAGATTCTTCATATGTCGCAGACTTCCATCCATTTCGGACGAAAGAATGGTATATAAACGATTCTTTTCATTGATTTGCTCTCGACGGACAGAGGTCTTCATTTCCTCTTCGGCAAGCGTGTTACCTTCCTGCAGTTCCTGATGATACTGTTCCAGTTCATTTAACATCGCCCGCATACGGCTAACATCCTCCTGCCAGATAACATATCCGCAGGATATTGGAAACATATGCAGCTGTGTATTTGGGTTATAATATCGAACTCCGTGGATTTGCAAATCATGAAACAGTCCAGGACTTAACACAGCCGCATTCTGCGCTGCGATCAGCGGATTTCCCTGTGGGTCCACAATTTGGGCACGCAGATTGGATGCCATAAAAAAGTCCATATAATTTGTGTTTGTTGGAATCAATCCCGCATAGGAGCACACCTCCCAGGTCATAACGGTAAGCCAGCAGAACATCGTCGTCAGATCAATAAAGGCAGTTTTACGAATCCCATAAATCATTCCGTAAATCCCACCAATTGCTATCGCAAATAATGGAGCAAAGCGTCTCCAGCCCTTTAGCCTGTGACTAGAACCCGTCTCTAGAAGAACAATCATTGCAATATCAACAAGAACAATCCATGCCGCCACCAGGAAGTAGCCCCATTGATAGGTATAGTTCTGAATGCTCGTTGGACTCGTAAGATGAAATACCTGCCCATGCACGTCATTGGTTAATACGAATACTACCAGAGCAGTCGCAAATGCATATAAAGCAATCCAGCCCTTTGAGTCCTTTAGGGAATCACGCATACCCACTTCTCTCGCGGCATTAAAGCCAAAAAGAGGCATCAGAATCATTGGAATATAATAGCTGTACCAAATATACCGTTCGAGCAATACATGAAATGCAAATCTCCACTTGATTTCGCGCAGAATAATCCAGATAAAAGTGCTGATGGCAATGGCAAAGAAATTCATACGAATTTTAGGATTAATCATGTGACGAACCGAGGAAATGCCCCAGGCAGTCACCATGGCTAACGGAAGCAGAAAATATAAATGTTTAATTATCGATGTCTCCGGCTCCGGGCCCTGAATGGAAATCATCCCGTACAGAATATTTAAAATGAGAAGTACCAGAAAGGATCCGATAACGGTTATAAACAATCGTAATTTTCTGTTCATCATCGGCCTCCTTTTTTACTCAGAAATTTCTTTTTTATTCTATCACAACCCTCATAAAGCAGACAATCATCCATGCAAAAAATCGGTGTAGGATACTTGCACGAAACCGTAAATAGAATTATTCTATAATGGAATCATTACTTGGGAGATTTTATGAGCCAGACTTCAGAACTAATCAAAGAACTATACAACATATTTGCAGAGCTTTGTGCAGACATTTTAGATTCCAATGTAGATAACTACATGGTGCGCTATGGTTGCATCACGCCACATGAAAAGAGCCGTATCAAGGACGCTATCGAGGCGGCAACTCCGTTAAAGCGTGGAGAAAATGGTCGATTCGTCCGTCTGACGGAAGAAACCATAGATACCAACTTAGTGCGAAAGATTCGCAAATTTGCGAACTCCATCATGGTCGAAAATGACTACAACAGCATCATGGGCCTTTTACAGGCCATGGACGGCAGTCTCGCAAATATATTAAAAACTGAAATCGAAGCATTTAAACATGAGGATCAGGCAACGCTATTAAATACCAATCGTGAAGAAACCGGCATTGGTCTTCTGCCGCGATGTGACTGTGTCTGGGCCAGAAAGAGCCGTATGTCCTATTCCTATCGTCGAATTGCCAACTACTTAAAACACTTTATGGTAATCGATTCACACATTCTGATGGATATTCGTGCAAATCATATTTTCCTTCCAAATTATTTCTTTGAGGAATTTGACAAACAGAAGGATTTGTGCGTCGCTGCTACGCCTATTTGTGCGACTCCAAATTTTAAGGTAAAGCACTTTGAAAGCGAAAAGTTCCGTTATTTTGCCATTGATTACAAGGAAGAACTGGACGAACAGCACAATGAACTGATTTGGAAAAAAATTGTTGAAGCCGGTGAAAATGGTGCCGAAATGGTTGTGTTTCCGGAAATGCTTGGAAACCTGACGGTAGACTCCTATATTCAGGAAAAAATGCAGGCGCTCTCCCCTTTAGAGAGAAAGAAATTGCCTGCGATGACCATTCTTCCTTCTGTTTCGCATGAAGGACAGAATACCTGCTCCATTTTGGACAGAAATGGGCATGAACTGGCTAAGCAATATAAGCGAAACCCATTTATTATGAACACCTCAACCGGTGATCACATGGAGTACATTCGAGGAAAGAATATCTTAAACATCTTCCATTACGAAGGCATCGGCCGATTTGCAGTACTGATTTGTAAGGATTTCTTAACGACCAGATACATGGAACGAATCATGCGTGGTTATATGTTAACCATGATCATTGTCCCATCCTTCTCCACCGGTGCTTACAATTTTAAGACCTCCTTCGACCTGTGTGCACATGATTACTGCAATGTCGTATGGATTAACAGCTGCGCCGCAATGCGTCCGGGCAAGGAAATGAATTTTGAGTATATCGGTTACATTCGAAAAATCATCTCCCGCTATGACAATGAAGAGGAATCCTTAAATAAAATGCAGCCTTGTGAGGGCTTACATAACGGTCACTGTGACCGAAATTGCTTATATTACGGGCATCTGAACGAGGTCCGCAATGAAGTATTAGGGGGACAATAACCATGAAATTTAAAAGCATCAATCGTCTGGAGAAGGCATCTCATATATGCCGCTATGACCTGGAATATATAACAGAGGATAATCGTCTGAAAAAATATGAAATTGTCAGCCGAGATCGCCATATGCATACCCTGGAGGATTTGCAAAACTGGTCCAGCAAAACCGTTGTCATTATTGCCATCAATAAGGAAAATGGAAAACTCCTGTTAAATCATGAATTTCGTATGGCTGTAGGGGATTGGATTTATAACTTCCCATCCGGCTTAATTGATAAGGGCGAAACCCCAAGTCAGGCTGCTGCCCGAGAGTTAGAAGAAGAAACCGGCCTGATTATGGACCGTCGCCTCTTTCGCATGAAGAGCAGCTACAATGCGGTAGGCATCACAAATGAAACCAGTTCCGTTGTACTCGCTCAGGTTTCCGGTGAAATTGTGGACAAGAAAAATCCTTATGAGGAAATACAGGCCAACTGGTATTCCAAGGAAGAAGTAAAAGAATTATTAAAGACCGCCAAGATGTCCGCCCGTGCACAGATGTTCTGCTTCGTTTGGGTTTACGGTGAGTTAGAAATCGAGAAATTAATTGAGGAGTTTGAGTAATCTCAAACTCCTCTTTTTTAAGGACTGAACTTATTTTAAATCTAAAATATAATGATAATTACAACCACCATGGCCAGTGCTACCGATTGTTTCCTTTGTGTGGACAAATCCGTTCTTCTCATAGAAACGCTTCGCACGGTCCATATTATCCATAGTTTCCAGATAACAGCGATCATAATGCTTCTTCGCAAACTCTATGGCAAGCTTCATCAGTTCACCTGCATAGCCCTGTCCGCGGTAAGGCTTCAGGCAATACATCTTTTGCAGTTCGCAAACATCCAAAACGCCTGGAAGAGGCCCGATTCCAACACCGGCCACAACTTCACCTTCATCATTTTCTGCTACCCAGTAAGCATTATTTTCCAATACATAAACCTCGGAAAAACGGTCCAGATATGGATCAGCCCATGCGGTATCGCTTCGGTGATCTCCGCCATATTCAATCAGGCACTCTCGTATAATCGCAGCCACCTTAGCATCATCTTTTTTCTCAATCAAACGAATCTTCAAGTAAAAATCCTCCCGGAAGCTTTCAAAGTCATTTATTTCACAATCACGGTGATGATATCTGAATAAACCATATGGGATGAATACTCATTGCCACGGTCAAATCCAATAACATAATAATAGGTTCCCGCAACAGAGGTATCTACAGGGCAAACCTTACCAGTCATCTCTCCACGATTCACCGCCATAATATCCTGCAGTTTTCCGGTTGAGGTCTGGTACCAGGTCACGCCTGGTTCATCGCAGACACCATTGCTCATAGCCGTATAGAAGGTCTCGGTATAATCAAATTCCAAGGCATTATCATAACCCTTTGCCATCTCAATGGTCTTATCATATTCCGCAAAAGGAATGGAGCTTACCAAAATAGGCTCCGTATATACTTCTTCACCATCTGCAGAAGTCACCTTACAAACATAATAAGTGCTAAACACCGTGTCAGAATCCAAAGGCAGCGTTGCCTCCATCTCCTCCCCACGATTTACTGCAATGATATCCTCTAATTTTCCAGTGGTTGTCTCATACCAAAGGTAGGAAAGTTCTGCATCATCCGCAGATGTTGCGCTGCAATAAAGATCAAATGGGACATGTCCCTGGAACACTTCCAAGGATTTTGGATAACTTAACGTAATTTTACCAGCAGCAGTTTCCTCCGTGGTCTCCTCAGCCTTATCAGATGTTGTTTCAGCACCCGCATCCTCAGTAGTTTTTTCTGCAGTCGTTGCTTCTTCTTTTGTTGGCTTGGAAGACTCCGTTTCCTTTGCTAGGGTGGTGCTCTCTTCGGTTGGCAAATCTGGTTTTATCGGAATGCAGGCCACCAAAGAACCCGCAACCAGCAAAGCCAATGTGCCAAAAAGTATGTTACGAAAATTTTTATTTGTCATAGCAATTCCCCTTAATATTTGAAATCGTTTCCTGTTACTATACAAATATTATAGATTTATAAATTAGATTTGACTGCCACTTAAGGCAGTTTCCATAGCCGTTACCAGTTCCCTTACGCCATGCCATCCATCATCCGGAATTACATCATCGGTATGAACTGCAATTTCCTGTCCGTCTCTAAAGGTAATATAGAAGGAGGTAGTCGGCTCATCCAGCGTAAAAATATCGCTCTTTTTCAGGTTTGTCCAGGAACGCATCTGATATTCATTTGCAAGCGCATCGAGCTTCTGAGACAGCTCCAGAGTCTCTTTGCATTTTTTGCGCACTTCCTTATCATGATGATATCTTCTCTTTGACATACTTAAGATACCATTCGCAAGCTCCAAACGATACGAATCATCATACTCTCCACCCCCGTGATAATATGAAACCGCAATCACTTCGCAATCTTCCTTCGGTCGATTTTTCTTGGAAATATAAGCAAAAAACAAAATCAGAAATACGATTTCGGTGATGAACACAACCGCTGCCAAAACAATAAAGATATCCATCATACTAAACATGTACAAATCCTCCCATTACAATATTTCTTCCATGGTATACTGCTGAATCTGCATTCCCAAATGCTCATAAAAGCCAACGGCATTCGGATTGCAGGCCCATGCATGCAATGCCACATTGTTAAACCCATGTTCCTTTGCGTACTGCTTCACAAATTCATACATTTCCCTGCCCACATGCTGTCCTCTGCAGTTTTCATCAATGCATAAATCTTCTATAAACATCGTCTTACACGGATATGCATTCGGAGATTCCGGGCGATCAATTATTTCACAAAAGCAATGTCCCACAACTGCTTTATTCTCATCCTCGTACACATAAATTGGGTTCAGATCATCGTCAATCATCTTAGCCAAATCTTCCTCAGTGAACTTCTGCCCCTTGGCCTTAAAGAGGTCTGGTCGACCCAAATGATGCACATAAAGCACCTGTCCCAAAAGTCGGCTAATTGCCGCAATGTCCTTACTTTCAGCTCTTCGAATTGTTCCCATGTAATTCCTCTTCCTACAAATAAAAATGCCTGGGACCTGAAAATCAAATCCCAGACATATTGTATAGCATTTCCCCAAAAACGGCAAATGTCAAAGCTGTGACCTTTGCACAATCAAACGATATGGAGAATCCGAATCAAAAACAGCCAGGCAAAGCCATAATAGGTTACAACTGCCACTAAATCATTTACAGTTGTAATCAATGGTCCAGAAGCAACCGCAGGGTCCACTTTGATCTTGTGGAAGAAAAGAGGAACCAGTGTTCCGACCAGACTGGAGATAACCATCGCTAATAGCAGAGAAATTCCGACGCATCCGGAAATCAGGAATGCAGGTCCGAAATCATAGCCCTTAAAAAATTTCACGTACAAGCCCAAAACCAATAATGCCATAGAGCCAAGCAGCAGTCCGTTACTAAAGCCAACTCTAATTTCCTTAACCACAAGAAATGCCTTATCCTTTGCAGTCAGTCTCTCATCCATCAGAACACGAATCGTTACCGCAAGGGACTGGGTGCCGACATTACCGGCCATATCAAGAATTAATGACTGAAAACAGATTACAATAGGCAATACCGCCACAACGCCTTCAAAAATACCCACAACAGAGGACACCCCCATACCCAAAAGCAGCAAAACAATCAGCCATGGAAGTCTCTTTTTCATACTGTCTTTCGTAGTTTCCTTTAAGTCCTCTTCCGCAGTCAAACCTGCTAACTTTGCATAGTCATCGCCCATCTCATCATCGACTGCCTCGATGACATCCTGTGCGGTCAAAATACCAATGATTTCCTTTTCGGAATTCAATACTGGCAGGGAGTCTTCCGCGTAGTCCTTGATTTTTTCAATACTATCGGAAATCTTTTCATGATCCAGAATATATGGATACGAATAAATAATCAAACTATCTAAATCCACATTTTCCCTGGCAATAATCAAATCCTTCAGATCAATGGCGCCACAGAACTTTCCCTGTTCATCAATAACATAGATGGTCGAAATGTTATCGTTTTCCCCGGCCTGCTCTATCATCTCATGTGTAGCCTGCTTAACACTTAATGCCTTGCTAATGGCGATGTAATTTGTTGTAATCAGACTACCAACCTCATCATCCTCATAAGAATGAATCAGCTGAATATCTGCCTTAACATCCTCATCCAGAATAGGATGGATTTGATGCTGTAATTCTTCGTCTATATCTTCTAATAAATCAACCGCATCATCCGAATCCATTTCGTTAATAATGGCAGCTAATTTTTCGATTCCTAAGTCATTAACATATTCTTCCGGGTCATCAACGTAGGTCAGGACCTCCGAAAAGCGCTCTGCTCCTAAAATTTCATACAAATGCAGAATTTCTTCTTTGCTTAATTCGCCCAAGCCTTGTGCAATATCATTTTCATGATAGTCAAGCAGCTTTTGGGCTATCACTGAATCCGTCTCATCGCCTCTGATAATTGCGATGATTTCTTCTGTAAACATTGGTTCTTTTAATACTTCTTTTTCCATTTTAAGCCTCCATTCTCCCTAAAAAAGGGCATAAAAATACCATCGTGCCAAAAGCACAATCAAATTTGTTGTGACATTCTGATAACGATGGTCTCGGCTCAAAAACAGATTCATTCAGGCAAATCGTATGGTAACCATGATAGTTCTTAAACTCTGTCCATCGTTACATCTACTTCTATTCTGACTTCGACTTCGACTTCGACTATCACAACTGTCCATATAACCGCCTCCTTTTTTATTGGTTTCAAAGTATTTTAACACCATGGAGTAGGCATGTAAAGGCAAAAAAGAACCGCTCAGCCAAATTGCCTAAGCGGTTCTACTTACAACTATTCCCTTACAAATTCCATTTCCTTTGCCCAATATTTTACATTTTCATCCAGGTTCGGATCATAAACAGTGAGTGTTAAACGATTACCATTTAGATGTGCTTCCATAACCAGTTCCTCGCTAGTACCGTCTGCACCTGGTCCCATATCAAAGGCTGCGCAAACATCTGCCATACCACTTACTTTGCCAGAGTTATAAAACCCGCTGATTGTTACCGCTGGTGGACAATTGCAAAGAACTTCCGCATTATCCGGGCTATACTGAATCGTCACACTCCATTCCACTTCTGAATCCACTGGCACATAAGTAACCGATGTGTCAGTTTCCATGTGTTCCGGATCATCTTTGGTTTCTTCCTTGGATTCTTCTTTGGAGCCAGCCTCTGAGCCACCATTTTCAATATCCGCGGAAGATGCATCTGCTACATCGTCAAGTGCATCCGTCTCCACAGGCGCAGAGCTTGGGCTGTCCTCTTTCTGACTGCATGCGCACAGGCCCAATGTGATGGTTGCTATCATCATTACTGCTAAAATTCTTCTCTTCATATATTCTCCCTAGTTGTTTCTTGAATCCTCGACCAGTTTGAAATTTGAACCTGTTTCCTGACGAACCAATTCAATTTCACCGGTATCCGGATTTACTTCGTTGGAATAAAAATAGATTACAATACTATTATCTGAGTATTCCAAATAAATTTTATCTCTGATTGGCTCGCCTCCACCATAATCATATGTGGTTGCAAAGTATTCCCCATCCTTTGGCAAATAGTCTGTTGAGAAGAATGTGTTAGCCTGTAACCATTCGCTCAGGTCAAACTGTACATAGCCCCCCTCCGGATCACAATCCAAACGAATAGACCCGGTATTGCCAATGTCATAGCCTTCTACAAGCTCATAGAGTTTGTAATACTTGCCGGAATTCGTTATTTCTTTGGACGGTTCATTTGCTGCGGTTTCTTTGATTTCGGCTTTTGTTTCCGAGTCCGATGGCTTCTCTGAGGATGTGCCCACAGACTCATTGGTTACAGCAGGTGTGGTTTCTGGTTTTTCATCCTGTCCGCTGCATGCGCATACTGCTAAAGCCATTGCTGTTATCAATAATCCAAGTACTAATCTTTTTTTCATACTTCTCTATCCTCTCATGTTTTCACTAGCTATTCATGCATAAAATAGGCATTCTTTTCGTCTGGTTTTGTATTCTCTGTATTGATATAAAGAGCATTGCCTTCCCACCATACATAATATTCATACGTACGAAGAATTGATCCATCGGACACATCATATTCCGCACCCGTCATCTTAACACCCGGTGTGATTTCACCCTGGCAGCTCACATATATAGTCTCCTGCCCCGGAAAATGCAGTTCTGTATAATTGTCCTTTGCATTATAGCTTAGTTCCACTGTACGAAATGGGGATGTATCCCCATTTTTCCATTTCTCCACCATTTCTTCCGGGGACTTATCCAATTCATTGATTTCCAGAAAATAACCAAACTCATAGAAATAGCCATTATCATTATCAGCGCTCGGCACATCATCTATTATCGTTTGAGCTGTCGTTTCGCTAGGTTTTACCCCGGCATCCGTTTTCTCGTCACTGCCCGATGCAGCACTATTGGATACAGAATTGCTGCAACCAAATAAAAGTGTTGCCACTGCAAGCAATGTTACCAATAAGATCTGTTTCTTTTTCAAATTCACGCCCTCCAACTAGTCAATTACTTCATCATATTTTTCAAATTCCATTCCATCTATTTCCCATTGGTGTTCATCCGATGGTGCAAAGCTATTCAAGTCTCTTAAATAAAGGACTAAATGATCGCCCTTCCATTCCAACATCATTTCCACCTTATCAGAGCCCTTTACAGGATTCCCAGTTCCGCGTTCATAAACCGAAAGCTTTTGCGGTGCTCCACTTGGTTTCTTTCCCGCTTCATAGCTTGCGATGTATTGCTGGATATGCGTAATGGTGACCTCCGTCCATTTCTTTTTATATACAATTTCCACTTCTCAGGCTCTTGCAGAGCTTTCCACCGCCTGATACCATTCTGTCTTTTCTCCTGTAGTTTCAGGTGCATCGTCTTGCTTTTCATTTCCCTGCTGTTCCTGTGAATGACCACCTGCAGATGGTGCAGGAGTCGCTCCCCCGGACGGGGCGCAGGATACCAGCGTAACGGCTGTCATCACCGTAATAATAATTGCAACAAACTTCTTTTTCAAACCGTTCCTCCTAAATAACTCTAAAGCTATTTCCTGTTCGTACTATTTTGTCTGTTTAATAATCTTTGTCAAAACTTCTTTGAATTCATTCACATTCTTCTTGATTTCATGTCCGGACTCATCATAGATTGTCTGCGTGAGTACGCTTGAATATTCAAGCTCTGCACCGTTTTTGATCATCGTGAAGTCCACGATAATGGTGGTAGAGGTATTCTCCCCTTCATAGCTGTAGCCATATCCTCCGGTTAACGTATTGCCCTTGATTTCTGCATCCATCAGCTTGGCATTCAATTCCGGCGTTTTGGCATTCACTTCAAAATCATTATTATCCGAATCTTTGATGGTCACGGTTACGGTATCCCCTACCCACTTTCCATCCCAATTGTAGTCACCATCTTTTGCCGGCGAGCCACCATTTGGCGAATCATTTTTGCCACATGCCACAAGAACAACTGACATGAGCATCGAAATCAGTAACACAATTGCTGTTTTTTTCATAATTATTTGTCCTCCCTTTAACCTACACCCATATCCATTCTATTTTATTATTCTACCATATACATTACTTTGAAATATACATTGGATAGCACGTTGCCCATCAGACACAAGGCATATAAATCTCATCTT
>JAZUHV010000265.1:0-6270 GCA_045641925.1 Butyrivibrio sp. | reverse complement strand
CAAAATTTGTAAAGCCATTTTTCCCTCCTCTGAACGAAAAAAAAGTCATATCCATTTTATAACATATAATTATACACTTCTTTTGTACTACAGTGCAATGGAAATATAGTACAAATTATCCATGTGACGTCTCATGTATTATAGTAGATTATGTACACAAAAAACAGCCATAACCGTTTCCACGATTATGGCTGTTCACTGTATCTTTTTTATTTAGAACTGAACGGTTCTAAGAGCCTCCGTAAAGGAAGAGAAGGTTGCCTCCATTATTTTCTACGACGAATGGTTACTACCGCTGTAAAACCGCCTCCAACAAGGAGCAAGGATCCTAAGGTGATTCCCACAATCATCCAAACGAGGGAAGCATTCTTTGCTGCTTCTGTATCTGCTTCGACCTCGCCAGACTTGTCAGCTTCTTCTGTAGAGATTTCCATCTCTTCAGTCACACTTTCAGCTACATCATCGGATACGATTTCTGTCTCAGTTTCTGTTTCACTATCATCATATACTGTTTCTTTCTCAGTTACGACTTCCTTTTCAGTTACGTCTTCCTTCTCGGAATTGGTTACCACTTCCACAGAGGTTTCCTTTTCTTCAGAATCACTTACTGCCTCGGTTGTCTCTTTTTCCTCAGGAATTACCACTGCTTCGCTAGACTCTGTTTCTTCAGGAACCACTGCTTCGCTAGACTCTGTCTCTTCAGGAACTCCTGTTTCACTGGACTCAGTTTCCTCAGAACCCGCCTCTTCGCCAGAACCAGTCTCCTCAGAACCTGTTTCACTAGATTCAGGCTCTTTAGATTCTTCTTTCTCATCTTCTGGGAGATCACCCACACGATAAAGGAAGAACTGATCCATAGTACCCCATGCACCAGCGGCAACGGACATGCTCACACCAATGGTAACATCTCCTGCTTCTTTTAAGGTGATGGTATGAATCATCGGCTGCTTCCAATCATTCCAGCCATTTAATGCGAACGCTTCCGTCCACTCGCCATCGGTAGTCTTAGCATAAAGAACGGTGGTCTCGCCATCGGCTTTTGCGCTACCCTGTGCATAGCCATAAACCGCATAAATACCAGCCTCTAATCCAGTCACGGTCTGTTCTACGGTAAACTCAAATGCAGAGCTTCTGTAATAATGTAAGGAATGTGCTCCCGCATATGGGTCATCTGTTGTTACAGATGCGCCAATTCCACGAATGGTCCATGCGTTGCTTCCATCTTCAAAGCTTGGGTTGGTTAAGAGGTTTTCAGGAGCTACCGTTACAGTGCAAGTAGCAACCAAATCGGTTCCTTCTACAGTTCCGCTAATCACATAACTGCCAACTGCAACAATTCCGGCAACTGCCTCTGCATCCCAAACAACAGCCTTCATATCTGTTGTGCCATCATTGAAACGAACGTTCACATTTTCTGGCATTGTAACTGCCTCGCCAACAATTACATTTACTTCGGAAGCATCAATGGATTCAACTTTTAATGGTGCAGTTGCACCGGTTCTTACATACTTAAATACATTTAAGGATTCCAATGGATGTCCAGTGAAATCAAAGAATGCCTGATTGTCCACCGCACTTCCGCCGTACCAAACACCAGCATCCGCTGCATCGTACTCACCTGCATAGCTTGCTGCCCAGCCAGCGCCGTACTGTTCCCAGGCAATCTGGTTTGCCGCAATAACATCATTTTTCTTTGCGCCATTTTCATCGTATGCATACGCTACCGGAATCCACGCGCCCTCCCAATAGAACACACCGATTGCCGCATCGCCAACCTCAGCAGTTGCTGCGATAACATCACGAATCATGCTCGCCTGACCCTGAATGGTTGCTGCATATCCTTCCACCAGGGAAGATTCCTTACTAATGGTATTATCATGACCATCACCATCAGCAAGTGTGTAGGTATAAGAGGTTTCGGCAACCATTACCTTCTTGCCATAAGTTGTCGCAACTGACTTCAGAACAGAAGTCAGATTACTTAATGTTCCATGCCAATAAGAATAATAAGAAGTTGCAAAAACATCGTAATCAACATTATAGGTATTCAAATATCCGGCAAACTTCATGCAGTTTCCGCTACGTTCCGGATTGGTGAAATGAATGGCTACCAATGTGTCTGCACTATATGCACGAACTGCGGCAGCACCTGCATTGAACAGTTCACACATATTGCTCCAGTTGCTTTCGCCGCAGAATCCGTTGGTGGTTTCATTACCAACCTGAACCATCCCAACATCCACACCGGCTTCACCAAGTTCATTTAAAGAATCCGTAGTAAACTGTGCTACCGCAAGCTTCTTCTCATCAAGGCTATAGCTACTCCATGCCTTTGGTGCCTTCTGCTTTCCTGGATCTGCCCAGAAATCTGAGTAATGAAAATCAATCAAAACCTTCATTCCGGCATCGGTTGCATACTTTCCAAGAACCTTTGCGGTTGCAAGATCATTATTACCACCGCCGTAACCATTGCCGGCTACATCGAATGGGTCATTCCATACACGAATACGTACCCAGTTCACACCAGCTTCGCGAAGCAGGGCAAAGAAGCCATCGGCGTCAATCGTAGCGCCGTCCCAGTCATAGAACTGTGCCCCGGCTGCCGTAATGGACGCATAAGAGGAAATATCCATACCGGTAATGAAGTCATCGGAAAGGCTTACATATGGAACATTAATTTCTGCCTCCACCGGAGTCGGCTCGATATCCTCATCATCCGAAGATATAATAGTTCCGTTTGTTGAAGCTAAAGTTAAGTTATCCATATTGCCCCAGTAACCTGCAGGCTCCGTACCCTTTACTGCAATCACAACATCGGTCTGTGCAGCTAACGTAAACGCTGGTGTGGTTTCTTTCGTCCAGGAATCCCATCCAGTTGTGATTATGCTTCCGGTTGTTGCAAGTACATTATCACTACCGTCCAGCACACAAAGAACCAAACCGGAATTTTTAGCCTCACCGGAAAAATCAGCAGATACGGTGTACGTTCCAGCACTTAATGTTGCTGCATAACTAATTTCCACTTCCAAAGCATTTGAGCCATCATATGGAAAAGCCAGAGTGTAGGTCGTATTATTAGATGCCCACTCGTCTATCTTAACATTGGCACTACCTCCATTTACGGTCCAATTGGCAGCATCGCCTGTCTCAAAATCGCCATTATTAAATACAAGGTTCTGAACCAATGGCGCCTTCTCCACAGCCACTAGGTTCATTCCCTTCACATAGCCCCAGCCCCCGGCAGCAATGGTTCCAAGGAAGCCAACCTGAACATCTGCGGATTCGTCCACATCAAATTCATAGGTCAGGGTCTCATAGTCAGCGGACCAGCCAACCGTACTAATACTTAAGTCAGAAATCTGCCCGTCAACGTAAGGGTACACCGTTACCGCCTCTGCGTCTGCTCCACCCATTGCCTGGATTGACAGCTCATAAGAGCCTGCCTCCAATGCAACCGTCTGGTAAGAGGTAAACGTGTTATCTGCATCACTCCATAAGTTCAATCCATTCGCGGAAGCTGCCACTGTTGTATGTCCGTCCCAGCCGGCCGCATCACTTCCCCAGTATGCTACGGATGTGGACCAGGTGAACCATGGATCTGAAAAATCACTATCCGCCAACAGATTCACTTTGTCCTCCGCATGCGTTTCTACCATACCGGCCATGGATAAGCCGCTGATGGTAAAGATGGTTGCCAGTGCAGTGGCAGCCACGCGTTTCCAAATTTTCTTTCTCATTGTACTTCCCTCCAATGTTGAATAGCCAATCAAAAGCGCCTTGCGCAATAGTTGCGCAATCGGTTGCGCTCATCATAAACCTAGTATATCCATATTTTCACAACATCGTCAATAGTACTATGGAACCTGTTTTTCAGGTTTCTTTTTTCGTCAAATTGCACAAAAAATGCAATTTTAACGCAAAAAAGCCGATGTATATGCGTTTAAACATATACATCGGCCTCAACTGACAAAATCTCTTAGAAAGAGTAACCGACCTTCGAATTACCGGTGCTCAATCTGCTTACTGCCTTACGAACGACTGGC
This sequence comes from Butyrivibrio sp., assembly GCA_045641925.1. Lineage (GTDB taxonomy): Bacteria > Bacillota > Clostridia > Lachnospirales > Lachnospiraceae > Eshraghiella. Next base: position 2,227 of record JAZUHV010000265.1, on the reverse strand, counting down.
TGCGCCAGCTCCGTCCACTGGGCAATGGTATCCTGAGGAGCTCTTCCACCCACAATCTGCATTGCACTAATGATGATTTCCGGCAGGAACTGAATGTCATCCACGGTAATGCTCATCACATGGCCTGGAATTAGTCTTGTAAAGGACTCCATCTGATCTTCGCCACTACCAATGGCAATGTGCATAACCTCAAACTTCTTTGAAACTTCCTTGATTAAATCCTCTCCGCGTAAATAGGTCTCATCTGGGAACAGCTTACCAAAGCATGTTTTAGCTGCTTCGTCATCACGAAAGTCTGCATTATCTCCAATGGTAATCAAATATCCCTTCTTCTGATGCTTTTCGTATGCATCCAAGGAAGTGTGTGCTGCCGCAAAATGCCACAAATAGCTTGGTGTAACCTGACCACAACCACCATTCTCCAACCAGAGTTCCAACAACTGCTCTGCAATACGAATATCGGACTCAAACTGCGTAACCTGTAAGACACCTTCATCAATGTAATCCCCATATGCTGCAAACAGTATCGCCGGATCTTCAATTGCATTGGTGGAGTAGAGCTTCATCATGGTTTCATGAAGGGACTCCCTTGCAATCTGGTTGGACAAATAGCCCATGGACCCGGTAACATCCAAACCGAGAATGATTGGCGTGGAGTTGGGATGATCTTCCGAATCTCTCGCCTCTCTTTTATCAATGTAGCGTGGATCAAACTTCGGATTCATACTACGTCTGGTAAAGATTTCCGTCTCACTTTGTGTCTGATCCATCTTCTTACTTTGCTTTAATTTGCTCCAGTCTGAAGCCTTATAACTGCCAAATCCCATTTTTTGGTTCCCCTTTACACTTTTATATTTTCGTTTGCTTCCATTTTATGAAATTGCCGGCCGCCAAAGCCTTTTTCAATGACCTCATCCCATACTGTAAAATCATCATAGGCATTTCGATTCGGCTTCTCCGCCAGAAATGCCTCGAATTCCTTTGGCAATCTTCCCGGATTTACGCCCAGCATCTTTTTTGCCGTTGCACGAAGGTCCACTAAATCAGTATTGGGCAAAAGCGCGCTAAATCGATTGCCCTGCTTGGCATTCCACCAGCCACCATATAGTACAGCTTCATGTGTCACTGGATTAATGAACAACGAGTCTATGGAAATTCCATGATGCACCATTTCACTATATTCCAGTACGCACGCAATGTTTTCCATGCGGGACACAATCCAGGCCACATGATGCACTGGTAATGCGCCATACATGGAAAGCGGAAATACGGTTTCCTCTCTACGGAATGCCAGAAGCACTCCTCCATCGGATAAACGGAAGTTTCCCGTTATAACTGGGAAGCATCTTTGCAGGCCCTTAATATCCGCCTCCGGATATGCCAGAAGATTTAATCCGTTTAACATCTCCTCTGCCTTTTTGGCATAAAACTTTGGAAAACGGTATAGGACGGCATTACGCGTTACATACATTGTTGCCGGACCATCTGTCGCCTGATACAGATAACGGATACAAATATCCGCTCCTTCATCCGTGGTAAAATGGATTTCCTCTGCACGGCCCCAAATCATCTCCATTACCACATCATCCTTGCTGGTATCATGAAGGCTACGAAGATAATTTAACATTTGACTTCTAAACTCGCGGTATCCCTGCAAGTCCTGATCCGAAAAGTTTGCCTTGCTACCACAAAATTCGCAGTAAAGAGCGCCACTGCTGTCAATGGACATCTCACCACCACAGCTTTTACATTTATAAACAATCAATGGTATACTGCCTCCCTTCACATCTAGGAAGTAGTATACCATTTTTTGAATCACTATAAAACTCTTTGCTTTTTATTTGCATTACCGCGAAGCCAATTACCAATCTCTGTAATGCAAACAATGGTTGCCACCAAAAACACACCGGGTATTACAATAATCCACCAGGATTTTGTGAGCATGGCTCTGTTCGCCATGGACAGCATGCTACCCCAGGAAATCACCTCAATTGGCAGTCCAATTCCTAAAAAGCTTAGGGTGGACTCCGCAACAATGGCTCCGCGCACATTCATCACCACCATAAACATAATAGAGGAAATGAAATTCGGCGTAAGATGCCTGCGAAGCAGATAGAAAAATCCACCGCCCATACATTTGGCAGCCACCAGATACTCGCATGCACGGATTTGTCGTACCTCCGTACGTACCACCTTGGCAATACTCGTCAAGTCGGATCGTAGCCAT
>JAZUHV010000264.1:0-15808 GCA_045641925.1 Butyrivibrio sp. | reverse complement strand
AATGTTGTTTCTTTGATGATATACTTGCCTTCCGAAAGGTTTTTAATCTGCTTGGAGATTTCATACCCATAGGACGGCGCATTCATCAGAAGATGTAAAATCATTGTGTCATTGTAGCCGCGGATTACATCACTGCTAATTTCCATCTGCGTTCCCTTCTTTCTTTTTATTCTCTTCCATCTATTCATTCATATCCATCATACCCCGACTGTCGATACTATGTCTGTCGTAGTACGCTTGACGTAGTATAAAATACCACGCCTGTCGTAGTATGTCAACAGAAAATATATTTTTTTATCCAACAAAAAAAGCTGAGCATATGCTCAGCCTTTCTGCAGCTTCTCTTTTGCCTCGTCCAAAACCTGTATCACGCGGTCACACCAGGCATCAAACTCAGGATCCTCCACCTGAAGCTTTGGATTTGACAGAATATTTGTTATGGTTCTTTTAATGCCGTCCTCATAATGAATGGATGGTTTAAATTCCGGAACTGCCTTTTTCAGTTTCGCATTATCAAATACAACGGAGCAGGCCTTATCGCCAATCAGGCTGCCAGTTAAATCGTAATCGCTCACCGCTGCCAAAAATTCAGAGGAGACATGGTAGGCCTTTAATTCAACGCCCAAAGCATCTGCTATGCACTGGTAAATCTGATTCCAGGTAAGTGTCTCATCATTTGTAATCTGAAAAGCCTCACCGATTGCATGCGGATTTCCCACCAAACCGCAGAATCCCACGGCAAAATCCTCGTTGTAGGTCATGGTCCATAAGGACGTCCCATCTCCATGTATGATTACCGGTTTACCCTCTAGCATTCTCTTGATTACCTGCCAGCTGCCCTTTCTTCCATGAACACCCAATGGCACAGAGCGATCATCATAAGTGTGGCTCGGACGAATAATCGTGATAGGGAATCCTTCTTCGCGGTAAAGTCTCATGAGCAGTTCCTCACAAGCAATCTTATTTCTGGAGTATTCCCAATATGGGTTTGCTAATGTCGTACCCTCATTAATCACATAGGATTTCGTCGGCTTATGATACGCCGATGCGGAACTAATATACATAAACTGTCTGGTCTTTCCCTTAAACAGTCGGTAATCTCTCTCCAACTGCGCAGGAACAAATCCTATGAAGTCGCAAACACAGTCAAATGACATTCCTTCAATCTGTCTTGCCAGTTCATCTTCATTGTTTACATCCACACTGATTATGTGAACACCCTCTGGAAGTTCTTCGGACCTAGATCCTCTGTTAACCAGATATAGTTCGTGACCCCTGCTAACCAGAAGTCTTGTAATTGCCATACTAATTGTACCTGTTCCACCAATAAATAAAATTTTCATGCCAGCCCTCAATTCGTTGCAAGTTTTTTATTTAGACAATGTAATTATAACACCATTGCCCTCATTCGCGCAGTTGAATTTTTATTTATGATGTCCATTGTCGCCATTTGGATTTCCACCCGGGCCACCGAAACCGCCTGGATTTCCACCCGGGCCACCGCCAAAGTTCCCTGGTCCACCAGGACCCATACCCGCGCTTCCCATCATGCCTTCCGTCTGGGTCCAACTAAGCACCGTAGAGGCTTCTGTGGCCAATAGATATGTTTCATCTGACGCTAACGCATCAGAGGCAATCCAAAAGCCACTATAAGATGACTCTATCATAAAGGAGGTAACCGTTTTTCCACTTGCATTCGTAACCACATAGGAGCCCGCAGGAAGGACGGTTCCAGATGCTGCATATCCGTTGATTCCATTGCTTGGCGTCTCACAAATGCCGCCTAACGCAATAATGGTTCCGCCATTTACCGTCACAGTGCCATCTACATCCACGGAGCCAGCCATATTGCCCATGGCCGCGCCGCCCTTTATAAGCGCGTAGCCCCCGTTCATAATAAAATTCCCGTTAGAGTCCACCGCATCAGTATCCCCCGATGGTGTCGTCACATCCACCACGCCGCCATTAATGGTAACGCATGGAGTGGTTGTTTTTGTATCATCCGTCGTCGCATTAATACCGTCATCTGATGCAACGATTACGACCGTACCACTGTTTACAGTGACATTCACTGCCTCCAGACCTTCATAGGACTTTGTCACATGAATGGATCCCCCATTAACGGTCAGTTCTTTGTCCGCATGCATACCATCGTCACCAGCGCTAATTTCTATTGCGCCATCATCAATTTGAACCATTTCCTCAGAATTGATACCATCACCGTTTAAAGCCTCTAAAGATAACGCGCCAGAGATCACTTTTACTGAGTCTTTGCCACGTAATGCGTGATGCACTGCAGTCACCTTAAGAGACACATTTTTAACATCCAAATCATCCTTTGTCTGGATACCATTATAATAATTTGCCACCACATTCAATGCGCCTTTTCCCACGATGGAAAGGTCACAGGTTGCATAAATTGCCGCATTCTGCGAAACCTCTTCGGTCGTTGTTTCTTCATCTTTCTTCTCCGTTCTTAAGTCACACACTTCATTATAGGTATCCTCTGCTGCTTTCACCTTTAAATCCTTCGCCTGAATTGCACAAATTGGAGAACCGTTTGTGGAAGCAATGTAAACACCATTTAATACCAGTTCAACTTTGGCATCTTCTGGTGCATCCACCAATATTTGGCCCTCTTCCAAACGTCCAGATAACGTGTATGTTCCTGCGGCCGTAATGGTATACACATTGTTTTCTTCCTTCACCGCGCCATCCTCCGTGGTTATGGCAAAGTTCCCTGTAATATCTTTTTTATTTTCTTCTATATCTGTTACCGGGGTAAGTAATTCGCTCGCATCCGTCGCATTCCCATTCGATATAATCACGTCATTCCCATTCATCGTCGGTGTGTTCTGCGTTGGATTCTCGGCCGCGCATCCGGTGGCCAAAAGAAGGCTTGCTATGGCAAAGCTTGCTACAATGTCTCTCTGAAATTTTCTCATAAGCTAATTCTCCTTACTTCATTTATCTTGATGAATCCCCCATCCCTGCGTTATGATAAAAACAACAAGCATTGAGGTATAAAAAACTATGCGATTAATCTTTATCCGCCATGCGGAACCTGATTATGAAAACAATACACTGACCGAAAAAGGATTTCGGGAAGCCAGCCTTTTGGCAAACCGTACCAAGGATTGGAAGGTAAAAGCTGTCTTCACATCGCCCCTAAACCGTGCAATCCTGACTGCCAAGCCAACATTGGACCATTGGGGACTTTCTGCAACCACCTACGATTGGTTACAGGAATTTGACTACCCAGTGGATTGTACAATGCATCCTTACCATAAGCGCATCGCCTGGGATCTTTCCAGCGATTATCTCCACGCACATCCGGAGGTGTATTCCCCGGATGGTTGGCGTGAAAATGAGCTGGTACGAACCGGAACCGTTGCCGAGGATTATGACCGCGTCTGTGCAGAATTTGACGCGCTCCTCGCAGGCTATGGCTATGTTCGCGATGGTGTATGCTATCGAGTAACCGAAGAGCATATTCCGTCCGATGCATTTATGGTCTATGACGGCCATACCCTCGAGCACATGCAACACAACGAAGCAACCTATACGGATGACACGCTGGTATTCTTCTGTCATCTGGGTGTATCGATGGTGCTCCTGTCCCACCTGTTAAACGTTTCCCCTTATACCCTGTGGCAGGGCTTTTTTACCCCGCCTACAGCTGTCACCGTACTAACTGCGGAGGAAAAGGAACCGGGGTTAGCCGTGTTCCGCTGTCAGGTATGCGGTGATACTTCTCATTTACGGGAGGCTGGCGAGCCAATCTCCTACTACGGTGGATTCGCTTCGGTATTTCAAGGATAAATTTACTATGACGTTCTATTGTGAAGATTTTGTGAAAAGAGAGTGAACACTATGAAAAATACAACGCTTTGTTACATAGAAAATGAAGACAGCTACTTGATGCTGCACCGCGTCAAAAAAGAAAATGATTTAAATCACGATAAATGGATTGGTGTCGGTGGGAAATTTGAAAAGGATGAAACTCCAGAGGAATGTTTGCTTCGCGAAACGTTCGAAGAAACCGGATTGACCCTAACGGATTATAAGCTACGCGCGGTAATCACCTTTCTCTCGAATGAGTGGGAAACAGAATACATGTATTTATTTACAGCAACAGGCTATACCGGCGAAATGATTGAATGCAATGAGGGAAACCTCGAGTGGGTTAAAAAATCCGACATTCGCAATCTCCCAATGTGGGAAGGCGATTTCCTCTTCTTTGATTTGCTGGATCAAACCGATCGATTCTTTACCATGAAAGTAAAATATGAAGGCGACAAGCTGGTCGACTCTTCCTACACAATCTACTGATAATACCCCCAAGGGATTTCCTCGGGGGTATTATTATCGTTTCAGTTTCTTAATGTCCGCCAAACGTTCCAATGCCTGATTTAATGTCTCATCTCTCTTGGCAAAGTGGAAGCGGATATATCGGTTCTCCGGTTCTTTAAAAAAGCTGGAGCCTGGCACTGCCGCCACGCCGACCTTTTGTGCTAAGTCAATGCAAAAAGCTTCATCATCTGCATAGCCATATTCACTGATATCTGCCAACACATAGTAGGCTCCCTGCGGTTCGGTCACCTGAATTCCCAAATCCTTCATGCCGCCCACGAACAGATTCTTCATATGGGTATAATGTGCCTGAAGCTCCTCATAATAAGAGTCTCCAAACTGCAGACCAACGACTGCCGCTTCCATCAATGGTGCGGCCGCTCCAACGGTCAGGAAGTCGTGCACCTTTTTCACACGCTCAATAATCTCCGGGCAGGCAATCACATATCCCAGTCTCCAACCGGTGATAGAATATGTCTTTGACAAGGAACTGCAAATCAGAGTTCGTTCACGCATTCCCGGAAGCGTAGCCAGGTAAGTATGCTTATGCGGTGCATATAAAATATGCTCATACACCTCATCGGTGATGACATACAAATCGTATTGGATGGCAAGGTCAGCAATGATTTGAAGCTCGGCCGGTGTAAACACCTTTCCGCATGGATTGGACGGATTACAAAGAATCAGTGCCTTCACACCTTCCTGTTTCATTGCGTCTTCCAAAACATTGGCATCAAAGTCAAAGTTTGGTGGAATCAATGGTACATAAATCGGTTCTGCTCCGCTTAAAATCGCATCCGCCCCGTAATTCTCATAGAAGGGTGAAAATACCACCACCTTATCGCCCGGATTGCAGACAGACATCATAGAAGCCATCATTGCTTCTGTACTTCCGCAGGTGATGACCATCTCACGATTTGGGTCCACTTTCATTCCGGAAAAGTGTTCCTGCTTTACCGCCAAAGCCTCACGGAAGTTCTGTGCACCCCAGGTAATAGCATACTGGTGCGGTCCTGCCGATGCAACCTCGGCCAAACGGTTCGTAATCGCCTTGGGCGGATCAAAGTCTGGAAATCCCTGACTTAAATTCACTGCATTTGCCTCATTTGCCACGCGGGTCATGCGGCGGATCACAGAATCTGTAAAGGTTGTGGTTCTATTACTTAATTCTTTCATCGTTGTTCCTCTAAATAGTCCTTCATCAATTCATCCTGTAATTGTAAAAGCAATTCCTTCGACCTGCCACCTACAGGCTTTCCATCTACATGGTCCACACCCATGCAAAAGCACCCGGAGCAGCTAACAATAATTTCGTCCGCTTCCAAAAGTTCCTCCAAGGTGTATGCCTCTTCCACCACCGGAATACCAAGCTCGCCGCACTTACGAATCAGATTGGTTTTTCCGATTCCCGGCAGGATATATTCATCATTCGGATGGGTTTTAAATACACCATTCTTTAAGATGGATACATTATTATGCGCGCACTCCGTCACAATATTTCCCGGGCGCAAAAAGATTGCCTCATCTGCACCTGCCTCCTTCGCTGCCTGCGATGCCAAAACACTTGGCAAGAGGTTCAGAGTCTTAATGTTACAATATTCAAAACGCTTGTCCGGATAGGTAATCACATCTATATGTCGATGTGGATTCAATGTGCCATAATTAGAGAATACGATCCAAAGGTTACTTGGAACAGTTGCGTCTGGGAATACATGATTTCTCACACCTGTACCACGCGTAAACTGCATATACACCTGCAAAGTCTCCAAGGACGGATCTACCTTTTCTAACAAATCATACAAAAGAACCTTTAAATCATTCTTACTGATACAAGGTACAATTTGCAGAAGTTCTGCACTGTGGAAAAATCGGTCGATATGGGCATCGCAATCATGGATGACCCCATGTCCCGCAATCGTCGCATCATAAACACCATCGCCAAAATAGCAAACGCGATCTCCCATCGGAATTGTCATATTTTCAAGTTCATCGTAATGCCCATTATAATAGGCCAAATTATTATAAGTCTTCATAGTGTCATCATACCCCTCAACTGATTCGCTGTCTAATTCATTTTCATAAGAATCGGCCATAGGAATAACCTATGGCCGAGGCGAGCTCTATCTAATATGCAAATACCTTACTTTCTAACCTGTAACTGTGCTGCCATTGCTGCAATCGGCATACTCTGTACAATTACGCGGCCAGGACCGGTTACTACGGTATTGAAAATACCATCGCCACCAAGCAATGCATTCTTTACATTTCCGGTATTACGAATATCCATGGTGCAGGTTGCATCCATCGCTGCCAGGTAACCGGTGTCTAAAATCATCTGCTCACCTGCTGCCAAAACGTATTCCTTTGCATAACCATCAATTTCAACAAATGCAGTACCATGACCGCTTAACTTCTGCATAATGAAGCCTTCGCCACCGAAGAAGCCAGCACCAAGACTCTTATTAAATGCGATGTCCATCTCAACACCCATCTCAGAAGCCAGGAACGCAGACTTCTGACAAATAATTTCCTTACCCGGTGCAATCTCGAATGAAAGAATGGAACCAGGCATGCTGGATGCACAGGCAATAAAGCCTTCACCACCCTGTGCCGTAAATACATTGCTGAACATCTTTTCACCACTAAGCATCTTTGAGAACATCTTGCCGGCACCACCGCCCACCGTGTCCATCTTCAAATTTGGTGACATCCAAGACATTGCGCCACCCTCAGTCTTTACGGATTCCCCATTGTCCAGATGAATAATCACTACTGGGAGTGATCCGCCTTCGATTTCGTATCTCATATCTAAAAACCTCCATTTCTGACCACGCATTATTGCGTTAGTTCACTTTATGAATTATAACAAATTTGTCTTGACTTTTCTAGTACTAAAATGCTAGAATTCTAGTACACAAATCAGAAATGCCATGGAAGGCACGAATGAGCAGGACGCTCTTTCGGGCTTTTTTTATTGTTTAGAATGGAGGTATGCATATGCGTGTAGATTTATTTCACAATGCCTATCAGATTGGACAAAGTAATTTTCCAAAACAGCTCACTACAGAAAAAGACATCGCCAAAAACCAGAGTACGGTAAATCCGGGCGCAGGTTCTGGCAATGCCTTTGCAATTAAAGATACTTATGAGCCAAGCAAAGAACAGGTAAGAGTAAACTTTGGTGGCTATGACAAAAATGGCCGTGGTGGTATCTCCTCTTTAGGAAGAGCAGCATCATCCATGCCGGTTCAAAATGATTTTTCTACCAATCCTTCATCCTCAACTAACTACATCATGGATGGCCTCAAATCTGTATTGAATACCGATGAAGAAGGCGTATCCGTTAAAATGAAGGATGCAGGTCTTCAGCCGGAGGATTTGGTTTATCCAGAGCGTGCAAAAACCCTTTCCACCGATCCTGCCACCCAGACTGCACTAGAAAACTTTGCAACCGATGAACGTAGCAGCCTTCTGGCAGCATCCGGTATGACCAATCAGGAATTGGATAACTTCGTGTCCGCTGTTCGTTAAAAAATCAAACGAACCAGCGCATTCAGATTAGCTGGGGCAAACACCTCATCAAACAGGAAGTTTTCCATCAACAGTTCCACATTGTCTTTTGAATACTCCACTTCTCTGGAATAGAGGTGGAGTATTTTTTTGAGCAATTCTAAAGGATTCTCACCCTTGTCCATAATCTGCATCAGATCACGTATCGCCAAAAGATTGACAACCGCAAACTGTGCTACACCCAATACGTTGTGGGAATAGCAGGCAGACGTAAAATAACGATATATATAATAGGCTAGCAGGCGTTTCCATTCTGCCTGTAATTCCGCATAGGACTTCAAGTCGTGTTCGTCTTCATGAAAGTCCAAAACAGATTCATACAATCCGTTCCACAGCTCGCCAAGCGGCTCCAAATCCTCAAAGGCAAGCCACAAATTGGTGAGATCCTCGTCTGCAAGAGCATCTTCTGCATCCAGATTCAAATCCTCGATCCATGCATCTATCACGTCCGTAGAGAGTGCTTCTGACAGTTCCTGTAATCCCTCTGTATCATCCTCATTAATAGCCGCCTGCGCTGCATTTGCAAGCACGAAAAGCGCACCCACACAGTGCTTCAGAGAATGAGTTTCTTCCTGTAAATCCTCTAAAAGATAGTCGCGAAGCACCACTAGTGCTTCGTATAAATCCGGCTCAAATTCAGAATCCTCATAAACCTCCTCACAAAGATTTTCCTCCTCGCAAAGAAAATTGTCCGATTCCAAAACGATCCGCGCAGCCTCTTCACAGGCCAAGCCAATTCCTGTTTCCTTTACTTCTCCAAAATACTCGCTGTACCTTGGAAACTGATCGCAAACCACGCCCATATGCTCAACGCCTAACTCCTGATAAACGCGGCAAAGTTTATTCTCATCTAAGAGCGGGCACGCCCCATCCTTTAATTTGAAACAGTATTCATCCGTGCGTGAAATCGCCGCACGAAGTTCCTCTCCGAATGCACCCGGCAGATTCTGATAATACTCTGCCGTTTCCTCATCGATTCCAATCTGCCAGCCACCCTCACAGCAATTGTCCTGGCAATCTGATGCAATACAGGTAAATTCCTTATAATATTCCGGCTTTCTTAAAATCATTGGTTATTCCTCTGTGGATAATTCCTTCAGTTCACGCATAATATCATCATAATCTGTCGCATAATCCGTATACAGATGTGTGTGCCATCCAAATGCACGCGCAGCCTCGATATTATCCTTGTTATCGTCAATAAAAAAGCATTCAGAAGGCGTCAACTGATACTTTTTCGTAATCGCCTCATAAATCTCTCGCTCCGGCTTGCAATAATGTACATCGCAGGAAAATACACCGCCATCCATATATGGTAAGAATCCCAAAACCTCTGGTGCACAATCCATAATATGATGTGAGTAATTGGATAAAAATAGCACCTGAAAACCATTTGCCTTCATCTCCTGCACCCATGGAATGGCATAGTCAAACTTATGACAGGCCATGCCAACATTTTGAAAGGTCCAAAGGATATCTTCAGAATATTCTGGTGCGTGTGAACAAAACGCTTCCAATAACTGTTTATGTGACCATACGCCACGATCCAGTTCGTTCCAATCACCATATGTCCACATCGCGTCTGTAATGATGTCACCTTTTTCCTTTCCAAACTGACCATACACATAGTCAAACCAGCGAAAGGACATCAAAACCATACCAATATCAAAAATAACTGTTTTAACCATTACTTCACTCCAAACGCTTCGCCAAGCTTTAGCATTAATTTGCTCTTTGCGAATATTTTTTTATATAACCATACAATGCCAAGAATTAATGCAATTGTACCAATAGCCACCAAAAAGGCCTTTATGGTATTTCGCTCCATCCATACATCATAACCAAAAAATTTCTGTGAAATTTTACTCCATACAAAGAAGAAATAATACTGAGTGGCCATGATAATCATGGAATTTTTCCCCATCCACAGAAGCGGTTTCAATTTTCCGACCCAAGCCATTTTCTCAAAGTACAATACCCAGAATAATACGCTAAACATACCCGCAAGAATGGTGAATGGAACAATTTGAAACCTACGGTATACATAGGATACTCGTTCGTTCAAAAGCACACCAATAACCGCCCCCGCAATCGCAAAGGCTACAATCGCAAGGTATGGAATTGCCTTTGGCAATTTTGCAAAAGCGCCCTGCTTCTGAAGCATCGCAAACAAATTTCCACCTGCAAAAAAGAACAATGCCATCGGCACCAGATTCAAATTCAGATACCATCTGCATTCACCAAAGAAATACCATAGCACGGCGCACACGCACATCAGAATCGCATTCATCCACCACTTCTTTGGCAATTTTGCAAAGAAAATGAACAAAATTTCTGTTAAAAACAGGACGCCCATGAACCAAATCGGCGCGTTCCAGTTATTGTCTCCGTCAAAGATAAAGAAATTTTCCACCAATTGCAGCCCAGAATAATGCCTGATCACCAGATTCCAAACAAGCGACAACACATTCCATGCCGAAAAAGGCACCAGAATGGTCCAGACCTTACGCTTAATGGTTGCCATGGTAGTTTCTTTTTCTCGGAACAGATATCCGGACAAAAAGAAAAACAGGAACATATGAAAAGAATATATATAGGTTTCTAGACGCATCCATGGCTTAAGATGTCCAAAGGTCACCAAAAAAATGCCAAAGCCCTTCAGGGCATCGATCCAATCCAAACGCTTTGATTCGCTCATCGCTACACTCCTTATTACAAAATAAGTAAAAAGCGATAGCCTTCGCTATCGCCTTTGATGCGGATGACAGGAATCGAACCTGCACTCTCTCGAACCAGAACCTAAATCTGGCGCGTCTGCCAATTCCGCCACATCCGCTTATGCTGTTACATTCTTCATGCAACAGCGTGATTGTATCATTTTACTCTGCGCCTTGTCAATCATAGCCTATTTATTCAGCAATTCCTCTGCATAATACACGGACTGCATCGCATCCTTGCCGTAGAAATCGGCTCCGATTTGATCCGCATACTCCTGTGTCAGCACAGCACCGCCTACCATAACCTTCGCCCATGGTGCACCCTCACGTAATTGCTTGATGGTTTCTTCCATGTTTACTACGGTGGTGGTCATTAAAGCAGACAGTCCAACCAATGGTGCGTGGTACTTCACAGTTGCTGCCACAACTTCTTCCGGCGGAACGTCCTTTCCAAGGTCGATAACCTCATAGCCATAATTTTCTAAAAGAACCTTCACAATGTTCTTTCCAATATCATGGATATCGCCCTTAACCGTTGCAATGATGATGGTCGCTTTTTTCTCAGACGGACCACCTTTCGCAAGCATAAATTCCTTAATTGCCGCAAAACCCGCTTTAGCTGCTTCTGCACTCTTTAGTAGCTGTGGAAGAAATACAGTGCCCTTTTCAAAGCCTTTTCCGACCAAATCCAGCGCTGCAACCAAATCCTCATTAATGATATCCATCGGTGGCTTCGTTTCCAGCATCTTTTTCGTTTCTTTATAGGCAGGATCTTCGAAACCCTTCACAATATACTCCTGCAAAAGACTTGCATAGGTCTGCTTCGTTGAAGTCGCAACCGGTGCGGCTCCTCCTGCCGTTACAGTTCCTTCCGGAACATAAACCATCTTAGGCATGGTTGCATACTTTGCAACATAATCGCCACACTGCTTGTCAAAGCCTGCCAAAACACAGAACGTATCATATGCCTGCATCATTGCCGTTGCATTTGGATTAATAATACCTGCGGACAGGCCAGCCTGCATCGCCATAGTATAAAAACTTGCCGTAATCAGTTCACGCTGCGGTAATCCAAAGGAAATATTAGAAACACCCAGCACCGTTCTTCCACCCTGTGCCTTCACACGACGTACTGTTTCCAATGTAATATTCGCAGATTCAGAATCTGTGCTCATGGTCATGGTCAGGGCATCAATTACAACATTTTTTGCTGGAATACCATATTCCGCGGCCGCATCATATATCTTCTTTGCAATTTCCATACGGCCATCTGCCGTGTTCGGTATACCGGATTCATCCAGTGCAAGGCCAACTACAACACCACCATATTTTTTAACCAGCGGAAGAATTGCATGCAACACCTCTTCCTTTCCGTTTACGGAATTGATCATTGGACAGCCGTTATAAATACGCATTGCAGCTTCCATGGCAGCAGGGTTTGTTGTATCAATCTGAATGGGTAAATCAAAAACGCTCTGTAATTCATACACAACATCCTTCATCATCTGCACTTCATCAATTTCCGGCAAGCCTACATTGACATCCAAAATATGTGCACCAGAATCTGCCTGCTTTGAGGCTTCGCCCAAAATATATTCCAAATCATGATCACGCAATGCCTGCTGGAACTTTTTCTTTCCGGTCGGATTGATTCGCTCGCCAATGATTACCGGTGCCTTTCCGATTTCTACAGCGTGCGAATAAGAGGAAACAAACGTCACATCCTTCTCGGTCAGTTCCACAGGAGTAAGATTTTTGCAACGCTCCACCATCGCCTTAATGTGTGCAGGGGTTGTACCACAACAGCCACCGGCAATCCAGGCACCCCCGCGAACAATGGCTTCCATATGCTCTGCAAACTCATCCGGGCCCACATCATATACCGTCTGGCCGTTCTCCGTACGTGGTAATCCGGCATTCGGACTGATGGCAATTGGAGAAGAACAAATTGGTGCCATCGTCTCCAAAATAGACTGCATCTGCACCGGACCAAGTCCGCAGTTCATACCCAGCGCATCCACACGTAAGCCTTCTAACAGAGCAACAACGGCCTCCGGAGTTGCACCGGTCAGCATCTTTTCATTTTCACCAAAAACGACAGTGGCAATGATCGGCAGACTACTATTTTCCTTCGCTGCCAAAACAGCGGCCTTCAGCTCATAGGTATCGCTCATAGTCTCGATCACAATGATATCTGCGCCGGCCTTTTCACCCAGGCGAACCACCTCACCGAATACAGAAACTGCCTCCTCAAAATCAAGTGTGCCCATCGGTTTTAGAAGCTTGCCAGTAGGACCCAAATCCAGACCAACCATAACATCGCGTCCAGACATCGCAACTGCCTCTTTCGCATTTTGAATACCCGCAGTAATAATTTCCTCAAGATTTTCGTACTTGAAGCGATTAGCTCCAAATGTATTTGCAAGGATAATGTCGGCTCCTGCTTCAATATATTTTTTATGTACATCCAGTAGATGGTCCGGATGAATCAGGTTCCAGGTCTCCGGTAATTCACCAGCCTGCAGGCCACGCTCCTGTAACTGAGAGCCCATTCCACCGTCCAAAAATAATATTCTTTTACCAAGTTGATTCCATACGTTGCTCATTGCTTTTCCTTAAATTATATTTTAATTTAATTATTTATTTCTACGATAATCACAATTCACATTTTCACAAAGTTCACAGCCAATCACATGGCAATGAGTATTGGTTGTGGAAAGACCGATAATCGCTGTCACAGATTTTTCTGGAAGCATAATCCCGCCTTCAGAAAGGGTGATTCCAATGCGCTTGGTCGCTTCTAATGTTTGTAAAAAATCGCTCTGAATATCTAAAGACAAATCTCCATAGCCCGGACTGAAGCGTTGGCGCAGGTAATAGCCTTCCTTTTCCAATTCGAAGGCCATTTGTGCCTGCCAGGTGTCAATATAATCCTCAATATACGCAGCCGCGGTTGCCTGAATCACAGCCGCCTTACTGATTTTAAGTTTTAGATTACGATTTAACAAACGGTCCACATTGATGCCAAGCGTCGCAGCAAAGAAAATGACCTCCGAACATCCCGTCAGATTCTTCGAAAGATTCTGACTCTCTAATCGGAGGCCCGCTGCACATACGCAGTTTCCCTCAATGGTTACCGGATAACGCCTATATATGCACCTTGGTTCGGCGGCCCTTTCAACCTCTGCAATGGATTCGCAAATCAATTCCATAACAGATTCATCCGGCATATTTTTTCCGTAACCCAGATATCGAATGACTTCCGAGATTTGAATCATAACTGCCTCTTATCCAATAATTTCTGAAAGGTTTGTGAGAATACCCGCAGCCACCTCCGGCTTATTCATCGAATATACATGAATATTTTTTACGCCATTTGCAATCAGGTCAATAATCTGGTCCGTTGCATATGCGATACCTGCCTGCTGCATTGCTGCAGGATTGGTACCGAAATGATCCACCAGATTACGGAAACGTTCCGGCATATTGGTTCCAGACATTGCAATCGCATTAGCCACCTGACTTGCACGGGTAATCGGCATAATTCCCGGGCAAACCGGAACCGTAATTCCTGCATCTCGTACCTTGTATAAGAAATTGTAATAAATATTATTATCAAAGAACATCTGCGTTGTTAAAAACTCTGCACCAGCGTCAACCTTCTTTTTCAGGTTTAAAATATCCTCTTTTTTATTCGTTGCATCCACATGACCCTCTGGATAACATGCACCACCGATGCAGAAGGTATCTCCGGAATATGCACGAATTTCCTCAATCAATTCGGAAGCATATCGATATACCGCAAACGGCTCGCCCTCAAAATCCTTTGGTCGGTCGCCGCGCAATGCCAAAATATTACGAATTCCTGCTTCTTTCATCTCGTCGATTGCAGCATGGATGGATTCCTTCGTTGCGCCTACACAGGTCAGATGCGCAATGGTTGGCACTTCATGTATGTTCTGAATATCGGTTGCAATCTTTAGCGTATTTTGGCGTGTGCTTCCTCCCGCACCATAGGTCACACTCATAAAACGTGGTTTTAATGCTGCCACCTGCATTGCTGCACCATATACAGATTCATAATTGGTTGTGCTTTTTGGCGGAAAAACCTCCAGTGAGATGGTCACATCATCGGACTGAAACATCTTACGTAAATTCATTTTTATTTCCTCAAATTCTATATTTCTTTAAGTCCGGCATCAATCTTATTCAAAAGCTCCGTATAGGACTTCATCAAAGCCTCATGATGTGCCTTCACAAAATCAATTTCATTCTTCTTTACCGCCTGCTCAATTTCTCTTGCCTGCTCTGAAAAACGCTGTGCACCCACGGACAAATAAATACCCTTGAGTGCGTGAACATTAATTTGATAGGTCGTCCAGTCTGCCTCTTCAAAGGCTTCTGCAATCACGCGATCCTTGCGCTCTGCCAGGCAGGATAGCAAAATTTCTTTATAAAGGGCCTCATCATTGGCCATATATCCCATGCCAATTTCAACATCCAAGAAGTCGAAAACCTGACGGAAGCCTTTCTTTGCCATTGTCTGGGTCGGTTTCACCGGCTCCACTTTTTCCCTTGTCTTTTCTTTGGATTCTGCTTCCTCAAGCTTCTCTTTTGGCAAATACTGAATAATCATGGACTTCAGCTTTGTTTCCTTGACTGGCTTTGCCAAATAATCCGTAAAGCCCTCCGCAATATAAGTATCTCTGGCATTATCCACTGCATTGGCAGTCAGAACAATAATCGGAGTACCCACATTCTGATGCGATGAATCCGCCAAAATACGATGAAGCGTTTCTATACCATCCATTTCCGGCATCATGTGATCCAGGAAGATGACATCATAATGGTTATTCTGAATCTTTTCCAATGCCATCATACCGCTGGTTGCCATGTCAATCTTCAGACCGGTGTCCTTTAAAAGGCCCTGCGTAACACGTAAATTCATTGCCACATCATCGACCACAAGAATTTGTGCGCTCGGTGCATACAGCACGCGTTCTGCCTTCTCATCGTCAATCGCCTTCGGTACAAACTTACCCATTGGCTTAGCGCCAATGGCAGTCTGCTGCGGAATTTCCAGACGTACGTCCGTTCCTTTGCCAACTCTGGATTCAATTTCCATCGTTCCAGACATCATATCCACAAGTCGATGATTAATGAGCATA
>JAZUHV010000263.1:0-16258 GCA_045641925.1 Butyrivibrio sp. | reverse complement strand
ACATGGCTACGATCCGACTTATGTCAATTCATGATACGATTCAACAAGTAATTGATAAAAAACCGCATAAATTACGCAAAATACTACAATATATTGTGTTTCATGACATATCAATATTCTTGAAAATATTGGAAATGCTTTCTAATTGTTAACCAATTTAAAAACAAAGGTTGACAATTAGAAAAATAACCGATATGCTAATGCATGCGAGAGCAAAATAATAGGCATTTAGGAGATGTTAAAATGAGTGAAAAGAAAAAACTGACAATATATGAGATGTGCGTATGCGCCATTGCGACTGCGCTGATGTGCGTGCTTTCTCCAATCAGTGTGCCAATTGGGCCGGTTCCGGTTACGCTTGGTATCCTTGCGATTTGCTTTTCTGTTTGTCTTTTGGGAATGAAGGGATCCTTAATCAGTTTTGTATTGTATTTGTTAATTGGTATTGCCGGATTGCCGGTATTCTCCAATTATCAGGGCGGTCCGGCCAAGGTAGTTGGCCCGACCGGCGGATATCTTGTAGGCTTCATTTTTCTGATTTTTGTGGCAGGCCTTGCATTTGATTTGACCCATGAGCCTAAGGCAGTTGCTCTGTTTCGAAGCCTTGGAAAGACAGATGCAATGGGCCGTTTCTGGGTAAGCTTTTTCCAGATTGCAATTGTTGCAATTGGAATGGTGATTGGAACCGCGATTGTTTATGCCTTCGGAACTGCCTGGTTTATGTTCCAGACCAAGAACACTCTGGAGGTGGCGTTAGGATTATGCGTCATTCCGTTCATTCCGTTCGATTTGGCAAAGATTGCCATCGCTTTGATTGTGGGACATGCAGTGCGCTTTGGCCTGAAAAAGGCACATCTGCTCCCAAGCATTACCTGGTAAAAACATAGATACCGTTTCTTTGTTGAATGTGGTAAAATATTCTGGTCGATGAATTTCACGAGCAGGAGAAAACCATGACACAGCAGGAAATTGAGCGTAGTATCATTAAAAAATTTAAAAAAGAAATTTGGCGTAAGTTTACGGCTGCGCTGAATGATTACCATATGATTTCCAACGGGGACCGTATTTTGGTTCCGGTTTCCGCTGATGTCAGAAGTGTAATCCTTGCAAAAGAGTTTTCTGAAATTGCAAAACACGGAATTCAGAATTTCACCCATACCGTGGTGATCCTTCCGAATGCGGACCGAGCACTGTTAGAAATGGTCGGCATTTCCTGTGAGCAGATTTGTGATGAGGGAAAACTCTTTTCTTATGCCATAGAAAACGGATGTAATAAGATTGCAATGACCATTGATTTTGATATGGTGATAGAAACGATTTTGGACAATGTGCTGACAAAAGGAAAGGTGGAAACCATTTTGCCAATGGAGGAGACCGCAGGAGTAACTCTGATTCAGCCATTATACCTGACCACAGTTACGGACATCAGACACTTTGTGAAATACAATGAACTTCCATGTGAAGTGATTGAGGACGAGCAAAGGGCGCCGATTCGTGCATTGCTGCAGGAATTGACGCAGGAAAATAAATACGTTCCGATGAACATTTTCAGAAGTGTGGAGAATGTAAATCTGGCTACTTTGGTTGCCTACCTGAAGACGGATGAGCGTACGCACTTTCTGGACCAGTATGATGAATTGCAGGGAACGGCAGGAGGACGTGAAAATGAGTAAGGTTGTCATTGTCGGAGGCGGTATCGCTGGACTGAGTGCGGGTATTTTTGCCGCACGAGAGGGCTATGAAACCATTGTTTATGAAAAGAATCCAGTGGCTGGCGGAAGTTGTTCGTATTGGAAACGTGGAGATTATATCATTGATAACTGTATTCACTGGATGATTGGCACTAACCCGGACTCCGGGGCCAATCTATTATGGAAAGAGGTCGGTGCACTCACGGAGGATACCGAACTTTATAAAAGAGAATCCTTTTATTATTCTGAACTGGATGGAGAACGCATTACCCTGTGGCGTGATTTGGCACGCACGGAGACAGAGATGTTAGCACTTTCTCCAGAGGATGAAAAAGAGATACATCGTTTTATCGATAGCGTGAAGCTGGCAACCAGTATCATGATGCCAAAGGATAATCCATTTGATTTTAAGAATGCATTTGAAGAAGTGAACCTGACGGCAAGCCGACAGGAAGTTGTGAAAATATTATTTGAATATGGAGGACTGACACTGGAGCATGTTGCGGATCGCTTTATACACCCTCTTTTAAAACGTGTCATTTTGGACTTCTCCGTAAAGGAATATGAGGCCTATTGGCTGGTTGTTTCCTATTCTTTTTTCTGTTCGGACAATGCGGATGTGCCGATTGGGGGTTCTCAAGGTGTGGCAATGCGTCTGGTTGAAAATTATTTACAGGCCGGCGGCATACTAAAGACCGGGATGCCAGTGGATCATATTGTACTTAGCAAGAAAAAAGAAAAGGTGGATTGGCAGGTATTTGATCCGAAAAGCGTGAATTTTTACAGCATTCGCAAGATTCATACGCGTAAAGCAGAAGGTGTGATTCTGGCAGATGGTACCTTTGTGGATGCGGATTATGTTATTTGCGCCTGCGATTTGAATTATACCTTCAATCATCTGCTGAAGAAGGAGTATACCTCAAAAGCTTTTAAAAAGATTTATAAGAAGAAAAAACTGATTGTATATAGTGCATTTACGGTTGCTTTTGCCGTGGATGGCGAGATGGAAGAGATTGACGATACCGTGACCTTTTCCTGCGAACCGATTGACGTGGGCCGAAGGGTTGTGGACCGCATTATGGTGAAGAATTATCGTAAGTATGGCGATTACATCGCCCCGGCAGGAAAGACGGTAATTCAATGCATGATTTATCAGTATGAGGACGATTTTCGGTATTGGCAAAAGCTTAAGAAAAATTTACCATTATATCAGAATGCGAAGAAAAACCTCGCAGATGCATTTTTGAGCCGAATTGAGGCACGTTATCCCGAGTATGAAGGGAAAATTCATCTACTGGATGCCTGGACTCCGGTGACATATGCGGAGCGAAACAATGATTATATGGGCGCTTTTATGCGGGCGATTACGACCATGACCAATTCCAGTGCTTTTATGCCAACGGATGTTCATGGACTTCAGAACGTCTTTTTGGCAAGCCATTGGCTGCGCTACCCTGGTGGAATGCCAACGGCCTGCACAATGGGGAAGGTCGCCGTGGAACGTGTGAAACGGTTGGAAAATCCGGAGAACAAATTCTTGGAAAACATCACCAATACCGTTACGGCCATGGGCGATACCATTAATACAAAGATGACCGAAATGAGCGAAACCATTAATACGAAAATGAGTATGATCACCGGACCGAAGATTCCCTCGGAAATTGAGGTGATGGATGAACCGTCGACAGGACACAACGCGTCCAAACAGGAAGAAAACTAACGAAGAAGGACAGACATATGGATACGAGAGAAATCCTGGAACAATTTCAAAACGGAGAAATGACCTTGGAGGAAGCCCAAAAGGCATTGTCGGTACAGCCTTTTGAGGACCTTGGGTATGCGAAACTGGACACGCATCGTGCTGTTCGTTCCGGTTTCGCGGAGGTGGTATTCTGTCAGGGAAAGCCAGACGAGTATCTGCCAAAGATTTTTCAAACCTTGTTAGAAAAGAATGGGGAGGTAATGGGTACCCGCGCTTCGAAAGCACAGTATGAGCTTGTTAGGGAGGTAATCCCGCAGGTTCAGTACGACCCTGTTTCCCATATTTTGAAGGTGGAGAAGGAACAAAAAAAGCGCATTGGACTGATTGCGGTATGCTGTGCGGGAACGGCGGACGTTCCGGTGGCAGAAGAGGCTGCACAGACGGCAGAATTTTTCGGTGCAAATGTACTTCGCGTATATGATGCCGGTGTGGCTGGCATTCATCGTTTGTTATCTCAGCTGGATGCGGTTTTGGAAGCGAACTGTGTCATCGCGGTAGCTGGAATGGAGGGCGCATTAGCAAGTGTTGTGGGCGGTCTGGTCCGTAACCCGGTTATTGCGGTTCCGACCTCAGTGGGCTATGGTGCGAGCTTTGATGGCTTGGCAGCATTGCTTGCTATGATTAATTCCTGCGCTAACGGAATTAGTGTGGTAAATATCGACAATGGTTATGGCGCGGGTTATAATGCTACTATGATTAATCGCTTGGCTGTGCTTGGCAATAAGCGAGAAGAGTAAGGACATCTTAGTTAAGGCTAATGGGGGCAATATGAAACAAACTCTTTATTTAGAATGTAACAGTGGAATTAGCGGGGACATGACAGTCGCCGCTTTGCTTGATTTAGGGGCAAATGAAGAAAAATTGCGTGAAACCCTGAAGACTCTGCCAATTGGCGGTTATCGCATCGAGATTACGCGTGTAAAGAAATCGGGTTTGGATGCCTGTGATTTCAATGTAATCTTGGAGGACGCACTGGATAATCATGACCATGATATGGAGTATCTGCATGGGCATTCGCATGAACACGAACATCATCATGATCACCACCATGAACATGATCACCATCATGAACATCACCATGAACACCATCATGAACACCGTGGCCTGAAAGAGGTGCTTTCTATTATTCAGGCATCGGCGATGACGGACCATGCCAAGGAAATTGCTGAAAAGATTTTTATGATTTTAGGAACCGCTGAGGCAAAGGTGCATGGAGAAACCTTAGAAACGGTGCATTTTCATGAAGTGGGTGCAGTGGATTCCATCGTGGACATTTCTGCTGTGGCGATTTGCCTGGATGATTTGAATATTGAAAATGTAATTGTACCAAAGATTTGCGAAGGCAGCGGAACCATTCGTTGCGCACATGGAATTCTTCCAATCCCTGTGCCGGCCACAACTGCCATAGCAGAGGCGCATGGGATTTCATTCAGTATTTTGCCAATCGAGGGGGAACTCGTAACTCCGACTGGCGCAGCGATTGCGGCCGCAATTACGACAGGAAGAACCCTTCCACAGGTCATGCGAATGAAAAAGGTGGGACTCGGCGCGGGCAAACGTGCGTATGAACGTCCAAGCCTATTGCGCGCGATGCTGATTGAGGAGGATTTCGCTGAAGCTGATTACGTGGTTCGTCTGGAAACAAATATTGACGACTGCACCGGTGAGGCCCTGGGATATGTGATGGATTGCCTTTTGGAGGCTGGTGCCAGAGATGTACATTTTATTCCAACCTTTATGAAGAAGAACCGTCCAGCCTATGAACTGGTGGTAATTTGTGAAGAAAAGAACCGCGAAGAATTGGAACAGATTATCTTTGCGAATACCTCAACCATTGGAATTCGCAGAACAAAAATGGAACGAACGGTATTAAAGCGTGAAATCCAAATGGTGGAAACACCTTACGGAAGCGTGCGTGTAAAGACTGTTTGGCTTCCAAACGGGGAGAAGAGAAGCACCCCAGAATATGAGGATGTATGCAAAATTTGTAAGGAGCAGCATCAGAATTTTCAGGATATTTATGATTTGATCAAATCTCTTGCAAGGTAGCGAGTAAGAGAATTGGAGGAATACAAGTATGCATGAACTGGGAGTGACAGAGGCCCTGGTGAAAATTGCAAAAGAAACGGCAGAGCACCATCACGCAAAGAAAGTGACACAGATGCGGATTGTGATGGGCGAGCTGAGTACATACGTGCCGGAATGCGTGCAGGAATATTTTAATATGCTTGCAGAGGACACGCCGGCAGCAGGCTGCGAACTGGTTTTTAGAATAGAAGAAGCCAGATGCAGATGTACAAAGTGTGAAAAGGTCTTTCGACCGGCGCATATGTCCTTTGCCTGTCCGGAGTGCGGATCGTTTAAAACGGAGATAGAAGCCGGCAAGGATTTGTATGTAGAAGATATGGATATTGAAACTTAAAAGGGTGGACCCGAATTACTGATCAAGCAATTCGGGTCCATTTTTAATGATAATCAACTTTAACCATGGTCAATCCACATGCTGGAGCGGTAGCCCCCGCGAGCTTACGGTCCCTGCTCTCTAAAAGAGCGGCCATGCTCTCCGGTGTACGCTTTCCAAACCCAACTTCCAAAAGTGTTCCGGTCAGGATGCGAACCATATACTGCAAAAATCCACTTCCGTGATAGGTAAGTGTCAGATAGGAACCATTCTCCTGAATGTCGATGCTATCCACATTGCGAACCGTGGATTTTTTCATTTTGGCATTGCCACAAAAAGCGGCAAAGTCGTGTTCTCCGATGAGAAGCGCGGCGGCCTTTCGCATGGACTCTATATCCGGCTTTTCGGAGAGCGTGTAAACATATTTACGATTAAAAATTGGTTTGGTGTCGCCGATGTAGCAGACATAACGATAAGTCTTTCCAATGGCATTATAACGTGCATGGAAGCGGTCACCCGCGATATCCACCTTTTGAATACAAATATCATCCGGCAAATAGCGGTTTGCATAATCACGAATTTCATCCACTGTAAGGTTAGTATCCATCCAAACGCTGGCAATCATTGCTTCCGCATGTACACCGGCATCGGTACGCCCCGCAGACAATACCTCAGGTATTTCACTTTCCATTCCTAACATCTTGGCCAGTACGGTTTCGATTTTTCCCTGGATGGTTAATTCTACACCTGGTTGATGCTCCCAACCCTGATAACGACTGCCATCGTATGAGATTGTAAGCTTGTAATTACGTTTCATATGGTCCCTTTGCGAGGATTGCATTAATCTGCTCGCCAATATCATTGAAGATGGTGATGGCTTCTTCGGAGCGTTCATAGCCGAGCTTGTCGACTACCTTTTCCACAACTCGCAGGATGTCATTATGCTGATCCTCATATGCCTGAAGATTCTGCTCGTTCAGCGTAATATATACAATTCTCTTGTCTTCCTGAGAGCGCTCGCGAACAATATATCCCTTCTCATCCAAAATGGTAAGCGTCTTATTCATCTGCGACTTTAGAATACCGGTCTGATGAGAGAGCTGCATAAGTGTGAGAAATGGAAACTCCGGATGCTCCTTGCGCTGCATAAATAACAGATGGCAAACTAAGGATTCGTTGTAGGAAAGACGTGTTACAAAGCGCTCATTCCATAAGTTCATAGACAAATGAAGCCATGAATCCAACAATCGTTCGGTTAATTCAACGGAGTTTTCGTTTTTCATATTTTTACCTATCCTATATTTTGTTAGTTCACAATGTGAACGTTATGCTAAAATGATAGAAAAATTAGTTTGTATTGTCAATGTATTTTTCCTAAATAATATGCTATACTAGACTCGCAAACAGGAGACTTTTGTATTTACGAAAGGAGTGGATTCTATGAAGAAAAACTTTGTACTTGCTCTGACCCGTACTTGTGGCGGTGGAGCTACCCCAATCGCTGAGATGCTCGCGAAGCGTTTGGGAATTGCGATGTATGATCGCAATCTTTTAAGACTGGCTTCTGATGATTCAGGAATCAGCGAAGAATTGTTTGCCAAGGCCGATGAAACCATGAAGCAGAGTATGCTGTTCCGTGTGTCTCAGAGCATTTATCAGGGCGAACTGATTCCGCCAGATAGTGATGACTTCACTTCACTGGACAACCTGTTCAATTATCAGGCGAAGGTTTTGAAGGAATTGGCAAATGAGGAGTCCTACATTGTGATTGGTCGTGCAGCCGACTATGTCCTGAAGGATAATCCAAATATGATTAGCATTTTCATTCATGCACCAAAGAACGTTTGTATTGAACGTGAAATGGATATTATGGGTTTTGATGCGAAGGCAGCAGAGAAGTACATCATTAAAACCGATAATTATCGTCGTGACTATTACAAATATCATACCGGACGCACCTGGGAAAATCCGTACAATTATGACCTTTGTCTGAATACTGGTGTGCTTTCCTATGAACAGTGTTGCGACATCATTGAGGAATATATCAAGACACGAATTGGAGAATAACTCCGTGAAGAGTTTACTGAAGTATTTAAAGAATTATAAATTAGAATGTGTAATGGGGCCTCTGTTTAAATTACTGGAGGCCTCTTTCGAGTTAATTGTACCGCTCGTAGTAGCGGCAATTATCCGAAGCGGTATTGGAAACGCAGACCATAGCTATATTGTAGGTCATGTGATGATTCTGATTGGCCTTGGCGCTGTGGGACTGGCAAGCGCCATCACGGCACAGTATTTTGCAGCGAAGGCGGCGACCGGGTTTGCTACAGAGCTTCGTCATGCCCTGTTCGCACATATCCAGAAGCTTTCCTTTACTGAAATCGATGAAATCGGAACCTCGAAGCTAATTACCAGAATGACGAATGACGTGAATGCGGTGCAGGGCTGTGTAAATATGGTACTGCGCCTGTTTTTGCGTTCTCCGTTTATCGTATTTGGCGCCATGATTATGGCCTTTACCATCGATGTACAGGCAGCCTTGGTGTTTGCTGTGGCCATTCCAGCGCTGTCCGTCGTTGTATTCGGTATTATGCTGGTTTCCATTCCTTTGTACAAAAAGGTACAGGCTGGTTTGGATAAAACCTTGAAAATTACCAGAGAAAATCTGAATGGTACGCGTGTTATTCGCGCGTTTAACAAAGAGGCAGAAGAGATAGAGGAATTTGATGCTTCGGTGGAGCATCTTACAAAGATTCAGCTCTTTGCCGGAAAAATTTCTGCACTGATGAATCCGCTGACCTTTGTGCTGGTTAATGTGGCGTTAGTGGTACTGATTTATACCGGTGCACTGCGTGTTGATTCCGGCTCTTTGGATCAGGCACAGGTTGTTGCTCTGGTTAATTATATGTCTCAGATTCTGGTGGAATTAATCAAACTTGCGAGCCTGATTATTCAGGTGACAAAGGCAATGGCAAGCGCCTCCCGCGTTGAGGAAATTTTGAAGGTGGAAAGCTCTATGGAATTTCCAACGGAAAGTGGGGCTGCTACGCCAGGTGAGTACTCCGTGGAGTTTGATCAGGTTTCCCTGACTTATAAAAATGGCAGAGAGGCTTCTGTCTTTGGATTAGATATGAAAATTCGCCGTGGAGAAACCATTGGTGTTATTGGCGGAACCGGTTCTGGTAAAACTTCCTTTGTGCATCTGATTCCTCGTTTCTATGATGCAACAGAGGGTAGTGTAAAACTGGATGGCCTGGATGTTAAAGAATATTCCAAGAAGGATTTGCGCAATAAGGTTGGCGTGGTTATGCAAAAGGCGGTGCTATTTAAGGGCACGCTTCGCGATAATATGCGTTGGGGCAAGGAGGATGCGACCGATGAGGAAATTTGGGAGGCTCTGGAGGCCGCGCAGGCCGCAGAGTTCGTTCGCAGTAAGGGTGAGGGCCTGGATCTTCTGATTGAACAAAGTGGTCGTAATCTGTCAGGAGGTCAGAAGCAGAGACTTACCATTGCCCGAACCATGGTAAAGAAGCCGGATATCCTGATTTTAGACGATTCCGCATCTGCGCTTGATTATGCGACCGATGCCAAGCTTCGCCATGCCATTGCTAAGATGAATGAGACAAACGCGTTGACTACGTTTATTGTATCTCAGCGTACCGCGTCCCTGCGTAGCTGTGACCGTATTGTGGTATTCGAAGACGGAGAGCCAGTGGGCTTTGGCACGGAGGAAGAGCTGTTGAATTCCTGTGAGGTTTATAAGGAGATTTATGCAACCTGCCAGGGTGAATCCAATCAAAAGACGGGAGGTGCTGCATCATGAAAAAAACTGCAACCATCAAACGTGTTTTGAAATACATCGGAAATTACAAATTTTTATTGATTTTATCTTTACTGTTAGCAGTGGTCATTGTGGCAGGACAGTTATATATTCCAATTCTGCAGGGTCGTGCGATTGACCTCATCATTGCACAGGGGAAGGTAGACTTTAAGGGCATCATGCAAATTGCTCTGGTACTTGTGATTACCATTGGTGTGACGGCGTTACTGTCCTGGATTATGAATATATGCAACAATCGTATTACCTATGCCATTGTGCGTGATATTCGTAAGGATGCATTTTCTAAACTGCAAAAGCTGCCGGTATCCTATGCAGACTCTCATCCAACAGGTGATATTGTCAGCAAGCTGATTGCGGATGTGGATCAGTTTGCAGATGGCCTTTTGATGGGATTTACCCAGTTCTTTACAGGCATTATGACCATTCTTGGCACGTTGGCCTTTATGCTGGCCTTGAATTGGAAGATTACGCTGGTTGTTGTTTTACTGACACCATTGAGCTTCTTTGTGGCATCCTTTGTTTCTAAAAGGACTTTTCACATGTTTAAGAAACAAAGTGAGACCAGAGGAGAGCAGACGTCACTCATCGATGAGATGATTGGTAATGAAAAAATTGTGCAGGCGTATGGCTATGAGGAGCGCGCGACAGAACGCTTCGATGAAATTAACAGCCGTCTGAAGGATTGCTCCCTTCGCGCTACGTTCTTTTCCTCGCTGACCAATCCATCTACGCGATTTGTGAATAATATCGTATATGCTTTGGTTGCCTTAGTTGGTGCCTTTTCGGTTATTCGCGGTCAGTTCTCCGTTGGACTATTGTCAGCGATTTTAAGCTATGCGACACAGTATACCAAGCCGTTTAACGAGATTTCCAGCGTGGTGACTGAATTGCAGAATGCGCTTGCCTGCGCAGATCGTGTGCTCGATTTAATTGAAGAAGAGCCACAGAGCGAGGATGCACCAGATGTTCTGGTTTTAAAGGACGGAGACGGCCATGTGAAGCTTCAAAATGTGTATTTCTCATATGACAAAGAAAAGCAGCTGATTACAGATTTTAATCTGGAGGTGCTGCCAGGCCAACGCGTTGCGATTGTTGGTCCAACGGGTTGTGGAAAAACAACCTTAATCAATTTGCTGATGCGCTTTTATGATGTAGATGAGGGAAGCATATCAGTGGAGGGGAAGGATATCCGTGAGGTGACCAGACATTCCCTTCGCGAAAATTATGGTATGGTTCTGCAGGAAACCTGGTTAAAGTCCGGAACCATTCGTGAGAATATTATTACCGGAAAGCCGGATGCGACGGACGAAGAAATTATTGCAGCGGCAAAGGCGGCTCATGCACACAGCTTCATCAAGCGTCTGCCGCAGGGATATGATACAGTCATTGGAGAAGATGGAGGAAGCCTGTCACAGGGCCAGAAGCAGTTATTATGCATTGCCCGCGTGATGCTATGCCTGCCACCAATGCTGATTTTAGATGAGGCGACCAGTTCCATCGATACGCGTACCGAGCAACGCATTCAGAAGGCTTTTGCAGCGATGATGCAGGGCCGAACCAGCTTTATTGTAGCCCACCGATTATCCACGATACAGTCTGCAGACATTATTCTGGTTATGAAGGATGGAAATGTCATTGAGCAGGGAACCCATGAGGAATTATTGGCGAAGGATGGTTTCTATGCAAATCTGTACCGAAGCCAATGGGCATAGCCGGAAAGGAATGATTGGAAATGAACTGTCCAAATTGTGGGGTGGAAATCACCCGTGAAAATGCAAAGTTCTGTACGAGCTGTGGAGCATCCATTGCTGTTAAGAAGAAAAAATCACCAGTGCCGTTTATTATTGGCGGTGTAGCAGCGGCTATTCTCATTGCTGTACTGATTATTGGAATCAATTATGCGCGTTCCCGTATCATCCGAAATACCATAAAAGAGGCGGCAACCAAGGTGATGGATTCGATTAAGTCCGGACCAGATGAAGAGCAGACCGAGCAGATGATTGCGTATGTGAAAAAACGCGTACTAAATGATGCGGCCAACTCCGACAATTTACTGTCCAGAACGCTGTCCGCCGTTGTCGAAAAGGGCCTTGAAGTTCTCGATACCGAAAAAATCTATGACGTGCTGGTTTGCTGTATGAAATATGAAATACAGGACGTACAGGAAATGGATTCTTCTCATTATAGCGTTTCCATTTATGTGGAAAATGTGAATGCAAAAAAGGTTGCACTCGATACCATAAAGAGTGCAAATTATATTTCCATTGCAGCGGATCTTTTAATGGGAAAAACAGAACAGCTAGTGAAAAAATTGTTAGCGGATTATGAGGATCGTGCAACGGAAGTGTATGAGGACAGGGATAAGGATTACATCATTTCGGGTACCTATACAGTGGATTTTGTAAAGAAAAAGGGTGAGTGGACAGTGGATTCCAAGGATGGCCTTCTTGGCACAAGCATGGATTTGCTGAGCACTTGTTTGGGTTTTGAATCATGAGTCATAAAAAGCAAAGAAAATGGATTCTTCTTGTCTGCATAGTATCAGCATTGGCAGCTCTTGCCACCTTGTGGATGGGCTATGTGAGCGATTTTTATCATACGGACAAAACCGTGGCAGAGGAATTATTTGATGCTCCCGCGGGAGTAAGCGTATTAGCCTCTGATAACTGTCTTGTGTATGAACCGGAACAAATTCAGGCTGGATTGATTTTTTATCCGGGCGCTAAGGTGGAATATACCGCATATGCACCACTAATGAAGCAGCTTTCTGCACAGGGGATTTTGACAGTATTGATCAAGATGCCACAGAATTTGGCATATCTTGGCTTTAATATGGCGGAGGATGTGAAAACCTGGTATCCGGATGTTAAGGATTGGTACCTTGCGGGGCATTCTATGGGCGGTGCGGCAGCAGCCCAGTATGCAAGTGCACATGCGGAAGAATTAAAGGGAATTATTTTTCTGGCATCCTTTTCCGTAAATGATCTGACAAAGTCCGGTCTACCGTCCCTAAGCATTTACGGAACGGAGGATAAGGTGCTTGGAAAGGATTCTTATGAGAAGAATAAAAAGAATCTGCCGAGAAACGTGGAGATTGTCTTAAACGGCGGTAATCATGCCTATTTTGGTGCTTACGGAGAGCAATGGGGCGATGGAACGGCTACCCTTAGCCGCGAGGCACAGACTGAAAAAACGGCAGCTGAAATTCTGAAATTTATTTTGGAATAAGGTGTTGACAATAAAATATTCGAGTGCTATTCTACAACCGTACTACTTCACATAGTACGGTTGTTTTTTGTTATGAATGAATTGGAGGATAAGTATGTTAGAAGTTCGTAATTTGTACAAGGTTTATAAGCCGAAAAAGGGCGTACCTGTAA
This sequence comes from Butyrivibrio sp., assembly GCA_045641925.1. GTDB lineage: Bacteria > Bacillota > Clostridia > Lachnospirales > Lachnospiraceae > Eshraghiella. The sequence continues at coordinate 3,183 of JAZUHV010000263.1, read as the reverse complement.
CAGCCTTAAATCACATTAACATTCTGTTTCCAGATAAAGGAATGGTATTCCTTTTGGGTAAATCTGGTTCTGGTAAATCCACTCTTTTAAATCTTTTAGGCGGTCTGGACGCATATACCGAAGGCGAGATTATTATTAAGGGTGTATCCAGTAAGGATTTTAAGCAGAAGCATTTTGATTCCTATCGTAATACTTATGTAGGTTTTATTTTTCAGGAATATAACATTCTGGAAGAATTCTCTGTAGGAGCTAATATTGCTCTGGCATTGGAACTGCAGGGTCAGAAAGCTACAGACGAACGTATTAATCAAATTCTTACAGAGGTGGATTTGGAGGGCTATGGCAATCGTAAGCCGAACGAATTGTCCGGTGGTCAGAAGCAGAGAGTAGCAATCGCCCGTGCACTGATTAAGAATCCGGAAATCATTATGGCCGATGAGCCGACCGGTGCTTTGGACTCCAATACTGGTAAGCAGGTGTTTGACACCTTAAAGAAGCTGTCAAAGGATAAACTGGTGATCATCGTTTCTCATGACCGTGAATTCTCTGAACAGTATGCGGACCGTATCATTGAGCTGGCGGATGGAAATGTCATCAGTGATGTGGAAATTGACCTGGAGGGAAGTGAATCCGAAGAGGAAACCGCCACCGAGGTGAGTACCCTTTTAGATGCAAATGGTAACGAAATTGAGGTTAGCAGGGAACTAACATTAGAGGGCAATACAATCTCAATTGAGGCTGGATATCATTTGACGGAGGAAGACCGTAAGGCCATCAATGCCTATATGGATTCCCTGGAGAAGAATGAAAACCTAATCCTTTCTAAAAAGGTGCATCGTTACCGTGATGTAAAATTCAAAAAAACTGACGAGAGTAAGATTGCAAAGCGTGACGGAGCAGGCTTTCACCTGATCAAATCCAAGCTGCCAATGAAGAACGCTTTTAAGATTGGCGCGAGCAGTCTGAAGTATAAGAAGTTTAGACTGGTAATGACCATTCTTCTTTCCTGCATAGCATTTGGATTGTTTGGTATGGCAGATACCTTTGGCTCTTATAATCATGTGACGACTTGCACAAAGTCATTGATGGATAGCGGTGTGAATTATGCTTCTTTGAATAAGCAGAAGGCGCAAAGGGTCATTGATGAGGATGGTAAGGAACATTGGTCTTTTAGTTATGCACAATTTGGTATGAATGAAGAAGATCAAAAGTTTATAAAAGATCATTTAGGACTGGATACGAAGGGGGTATTTGTTCCAATAGGAGTGGAGATGTCCATTCGCGAATACAATGATAAGATCGAACTTAGTGAGAGCAATTATAATTCTTATATGGTTTCTTTTTCTGGCTTTGCTGAATTTTCGGAAGAGGAGCTGAAGGATTATGGATGTTCTTTGCTTAAAGGAAATATGCCGGATGGTTCAAAGAATGAGATTGCTATCAGCGCTTATGCATTGGAAACCTTTAAAAAGGCAGGTTATTCAACCGATGGAAAGGCATACCAGAACGTAAGAACGGCTGATGACATTATTGGAAGAACAATCACCTTGGGCGGTGTCCCATATACAGTTACCGGTGTGGTAGATACCGGAATGGACTTTGAACGCTACAGCACCTTAAATGAGAGTATGGATAATAAAAGCCAGGCAGATAGATTGGTGATGTTTGCACTGAATCAGGAACTGCGTTCTGCAATCGATAATTCCCTGACCGGTGTTGCCATGGTTGGAAAGGGCTTTGTAGAAAAAAAGGTGGCGAATCAACCGGATTTTAAGCATGCCTATAATATCCTTTCTGTTGAGGCTGAGTTTGAGGATGAAATTTACCTATATACCTATGCGGAAAATCTAACGAATATTGCAGAAGTTAAACGTGCAGGTCTGGAGATTATCTGGCTTGATGGAGAAAAAAAGGAACTTTCAGAAAACGAACTGGTTCTTCCGTTATGCTCTTTAAGAGGTCTGGATGCTAGCCAGTATAAGGATTATGTATCCAAACTAAATACCTTGACTGCAAATTATTACGGATATGATGAATTTGGAAATTGGCTCGCACAGGAATATTCCATCGTTGGCTTTATAGATGGTATAGAGGATGATGATTTCATCTGGTCCTATTGTATGGTTGCCGGCGATACACTGATTCAAAAAAATTGCTCTATGGATGATGGCATTTACAGTTATCTGGTGGGTAGTATGCCAAAGACCACTTATGGTGTGCATGAGGTGGTGGATTTCTCCATGACAGCCTTCGAAAATGATGATCGTAGTGAGTGCACACGTTATTCGCTGCAAAACCCAGTTACCTATGAGCTGGATTTGGTAAATGAATTGTTAAAGAGCTTTGCTAGGGTATCCTTCTTTATCGGACTTGGCTTTGCGGTATTTGCTTCTATTATGCTTGCGAATTTTATCGCCACCAGTATCAATTACAAGAAGCAGGAAATTGGTATTCTTCGTGCAATTGGCTCCAGAGGAAACGATGTATTCCGAATTTTCTTCTCGGAGAGTTTTATCATTGCCATGATTAACTTTGTACTGTCCACAGCGGGCGTATTTGGTATCACAATGTTAGCAAATTATGTAATTCGTTTGGAGGCAGGCATCTTAATCACCGTTTTGAACTTTGGCATTCGTCAGGTGGTATTACTCTTTGTAGTCAGTCTGTTGGTCGCTGCATTGGCAAGCTTCTTCCCTGTAAAGAGAATTGCTTCAAAGCGTCCAATCGATGCAATCAGAAATCGCTAAAACGAAGGAATTCCTGCTTGACAGGTTTGCCGCTTGGCTTTATGATATGCAATATCAAAACGTTGATGAGAACAAGTAGTCTTGCATGGAAGTCACAGAGAGTTGCCGGTTGGTGAGAGGCGCGAGGAAAGTGTAAGATGAATACCTCTCGGAGTTGCGCACCGAACAGTTTTTAAGTAGGCTGCGACGCATGACACCCGTTAACGTGTCCAAGTATCGCCATAGGCCGTACTTACAGAGGCATTCGGTGTGAGCCGAGTGTGAAGATAGGTGGTAACACGATTTATTCGTCCTATCCATTGCAATGCAGTGGATAGGACTTTCTTGTTTTAAGAAAGTCCTAACAGCCTGCATATGTGAACACCATAAACATATAGGAGGAAAAGAAAATGGGAGTTTATGAAGATTTACAAAGACGTGGCCTGATTGCACAGGT
>JAZUHV010000262.1:0-5284 GCA_045641925.1 Butyrivibrio sp. | reverse complement strand
TCAAAAGCCATCTTCAACGTATCATTAACCGGGGCATCTCAGCATACAGCCCTTCTCTGTAAGTATTATCTACGTTTACTCTCTTTGTCATCGCGTTTACTAACTATATGCTAAGTAAATTAGCACCAGATTCATTTCTTGTCAAGCCATTTACTTATCTAAATCTTCTGTAACAGGCTTATACTCAATCCTGAATTTAGGAAGAGACTTAATCTCATAATAGTAGTTGGTCTGCCAGTCATCACCCTGTGAAGGATCATTTTCACCTGTTGCAGGAGGAGCAAAAAGCTTAAAGGAAATTTTTGTTTTGCCCTTCAATCTGTTCTTATAAAATGCAGACATGAAATCAATGCACTTTACGCCCGGAGCCTTATAGAACCAACGGCCGTTAATTTCCATCATAAGATTTGCGTCTGCAAGTTCCTCTGGGAAATTCACCTCTGCAAATACAGGATCTCCGGTGAAATCACATTCAATTGCAAGACCCGTTGCATCCTCAGCGCCGCCCCAACGAAGGGTTACAGGAACCTTTGCTTCTTCAGCCACTTCCATGCCCGGATTAAAGAATGGGTCCTGAATTGCCTCGCGATAGGTCTTCAAAAGTGGCCATTCAATACCGACATCCTTGTTGTTAGGATCCGTATATTCCAGGCCTAGTCTTCCATCATCGCGGAACTGATAGCAGGTGAATGCGGATAACCACTGATCTGGATCATTCTTTACCAAGTCAAGGAATTCCTGAATCATGGTAGCCTGATCGTATGGACCGGTTACATCACCATCGGCATTCATCTCGGACATTACCATTGGCTTATCCATACCAGTGGTCTTCTTATAACGAAGGTAGCTTGCGCGAATCTGCTTATATACATCGGCCACCTTGTGGCGATTATGCTGTGCATTATCTCTTTCAGCCACCTCATATGGCCATCCCCAGTTCAAAGAGAAATAAATATCATTGGACCAAATATCGGTAACCTTTGCAGCCTCTGCAAATTCCTCTTCATACTCAAGCTTGGATTCCGGATCATTCGCATCAGCTACAGCACCTGCACAAAGAATCAACTGCACATTTGGTGCATGCTCAGCCATAATCTTCTTAAAACGAACAAAGAAATCTGCTAAGCCCTGCTTGGAAACCATCTTGGAATATGGGAACCAGTCACCGGTACACTCATGGTTCATTCTCAAAAGGATACGTCCGTATGGGCGCAAATCCTTCGCAATTGCAATAATATGTTCGTCGCCAAGTCTTGGATCAACCGTCAGGGTCAATACAACATCCTGGCCATGTCTTCTGACATCATCCATACAATCGAAGGTGTCACCATCGTTCGGAGTCAATCCACCTGCATATGGAAAATAATCTTCGTAAGGATAACCCCAGGCATTCGGTCCATCCACCTTATATGCCTCGCTAACACGCTGTGGCCACTTAGGGTCATTCGGATGATAGCAATACATCAGGCTGATACCTCTGTGAGGTCTACCTAATTTGTTTAATACATAGTCCTGGTTAACATAAAATCCACGTTCACTTCCGTCTCCGAGATCAATCGCACATTTAGCCGGAGTCAATTTCACGTTACTAATCTTCAATTCGCATAATCCTCCAATACTTTTTATGAGTTTCCCCACAATTAGATTCAGTTTATCATAGTTTTATAAATTCTTCTACCTGCAAAAATACATTTTGTATACAAAAAAATCTTGTCATTGCGCCATATTTTTCTAACGATTATAATGAGCATATGATAAATGAGTAAGGGGATCACTTATGAAAGATATGCCAACCGTTTTGAGCAAGATTCCAGACCAGTTTGTTCGTGACAATCTTCTCTCCGATCAGTTCCTGGATTTTGTTCAGCAAAACACATTACCACTTGAGACCATGATGACCTATTATGAATGTGCCATTATGGAAGTAGAAACCAAATTCCGCGTGCTCGATGCAGAATTTTCTTTACAATACGACCGCAATCCAATTGAAACCATCAAAACACGTGTTAAAAGCTGGGACAGTTTACTTCGAAAAATTCGCGACAAGGGGATTCCATTGAATGTGCAGTCCATAGAAAAAAGCATCACGGACATTGCCGGAATTCGCGTGATTTGTTCCTTCGTGGATGATATTTATCTGTTAGCCGACTGTTTGTTACAGCAGGATGACATTACACTTGTCGAAATGAAGGATTATATCCGTAATCCAAAGCCAAGCGGATACCGCAGTCTGCATCTGATTGTGGAGGTTCCAATCTTCCTTCGCCAGGAAAAACGTATGATGAAGGTGGAGGTTCAGCTTCGCACCATCGCAATGGATTTCTGGGCAAGTTTGGAACATAAGCTTCGTTATAAAAAGAATCTCTCAGCAGAGGAATCCTGCCTGATTGCGCAGGAATTAAACGAATGTGCACAAATCAGTGCCGATTTAGACCGACGGATGCAGAACATTCGCGCCCGTATGTCCGGAATGACTTATCTGGCCGATTCAGAAGAAGACGTTTACGACCCATCTGATTCATAAAATAATCTATTTCATAGCAGTACACAAAGAACCCGCAGAGCATGCTCTGCGGGTTCAATTTGTTTGCTGTAATAATTATTCGTTATGAATTACTTTGCTTCACGACCGAACTGGCAGTCGTTGTTACCAGAGGTGGTGATCCACATTTCAAGCATGTTGATAGGATCGTTGAAATCGGCAATCCAGCCCTCACGAGCGATATCGAAGTTACCATTCTTACGATCTTCCAAGAATACGTTCCAGTCTTCCTGCTGAATGGTCATCTTGATACCAACAGCATCGAAGTCAGACTGCATAGATTCAGCAACTGCAACGTGACCAGAAGAGGTGTTGGTTAAGTATTCGATCTGGATTGGAGTCTCAGCAGAGAGCTTACCGTTCTCGAACTTGAAACCAGCTGCTTCAAGAAGTTCAATTGCCTTAGCAATGGTACCAGCCTGATCATTGTTGATTGCATATGCATCATAGTAACCAGTCTCAGCATCCTTCTTGAATACGCCGCCGTTACCATCAGCCATTCCTAAAGGAATGTAAGCATTCGCTGCAACCTGACCGGTCTGGCCAATGTTCTCGCAGATGTAATCACGGTCAACTAAGAGAGAGAATGCCATACGCATGCAAGCTGCCTGCTCAGGAGTCTTGTCAGCGAATAACTTAGAACCAGCGTTGAATGCTACGTAGTAGGTACCTAACTCATCAACGATGTAGAATTCCTTGTTCTCTTCCTTTAATAAGGTTGCGATTTCATCAGTAGGAACAGAATCAGCGAAATCAAGGTCGCCTGCGTTGTATGCTGCATAGATTGCAGTATCATCAGCGGATAACATGAATTCGATCTTCTCTACGGTAACCTTATCTGCATCATACCAGTTAGGGTTCTTCTCATAGGTCATAGATACGTCATGGTTCCATCCAGTACATACGTAAGCACCGTTAGAAACGAAGCCTGCGTCAGTACACCAAGCACCTGGGTGCTCAGCATCAGAATTAGCTTCTACGTATGCCTTGCATACTGGGTAGAAGGTTGGGAATGCCATTAAGTCTTCCATGTAAGCACATGGAGCGATTAAGGTGAATTCTAAAGTAGTATCATCCTTAGCGGTAACTGCAAGATCACCTTCATCGTAACCAGCGAAACCAGAGAACATGTACTCATAGTCAGCTGCGGTGTTAGGATCTACTGCTCTCTTCCAAGAATACTCGAAATCAGCAGCGGTTAATGCAGAACCATCAGACCACTTCAAACCGTCCTTTAAGGTTACGGTGTAGGTAAGTCCATCATCAGAAACAGTGTAACCGGTAGCACATGCTGGAACAGTCTTGCCGTTCTCATCATAGGTGTAAAGACCAGAGAAGCTGTTTGCTGCTAAACAAGCGCCATCTACAGAAGAGTTAAGTGCTGGGTCAAGGTAATCTGGCTCAGAAGCAAGGTTAATCTTAAGAGTGGTGCTGTCATTGCTCATCTTTGCATACATGAAGAACTTGGTTGCAAATGGGTTAGAGTAAATACCACTTACATAATCCTTCATCATGTAAACATCGTTGTAGTAGTAAAGAGGGATTACACAGTAGTTAGACATTAAGATGTCTTCTGCTTCGTGCATCAACTCAGTACGCTTAGCGTAATCAGTCTCAGACTTAATCTGTGAAACCAACTCATCATACTTTCCCCAATCCTTAACTGGATCGATGAAAGCATCGCTCAAATAATCAGCTGCATCCTTCTTATCAGCCTGAGTCTCAGACGGATTAGATGCGCTTGGAGCAGTTGTAGGGTTTGAGCCACCCTGTGGTGTACATGCAGCAAGACCAGCAATCATCAATGCTGCAAGAACGATAGAAAGTTTCTTTCTCATCCTTTTTTCCTCCTAAAGATAAAGAATAAAATTATATAATTCCTAGACCGCAATGGTCTGGAGTTATAACAAATTATTTATTGTGGCAGGCTACAAAATGTCCATTACCATGATCGGTCAAAGAAGGACAAGTCTCTGCACAAATATCGGTTGCATACTTGCAACGGCTACGGAATGGACATCCGGAAGGCATGTTCAACGGACTTGGAACATCACCCTCTAAGATAATACGCTGACGAGAACGTGCAATCTTAGGATCCGGAATTGGCACTGCAGAAAGCAATGACTCCGTATATGGATGTAATGGAGAATCGCAAAGTTCATCCGCATCTGCAATCTCTACGATCTTGCCAAGGTACATAACAGCAATTCTGTCAGAGATGTGACGCACAACCAAAAGGTCATGAGCAATGAAAAGGTAGGCTACGCCCAACTTCTCCTGCAATTCTTCAAACATATTGATAACCTGCGCCTGAATGGATACATCCAATGCAGATACAGGCTCATCACAAACGATGAATTTTGGATTTACAGCTAAGGCTCTTGCGATACCGATACGCTGTCTCTGTCCACCGGAGAACTCATGTGCATAACGTGTTGCATGCTCTGCGTTCAAACCAACGGTTTCCATCAAGTCCAAAATCTTTTCACGGCGTTCCTTACGGCTTCCATACAAATGATGTACATCCAAAGGCTCACCAATGATATCTTCTACTGTCATACGTGGATTCAAAGAAGAATATGGATCCTGGAATACCATCTGCATTTTCTTACGCATTGCAGTAATATTCTTCTTGGTAATCTCCTCATCTTCAAAGAAAACCTTTCCGTCTGTCGGCTCATATAAATGTAACAATGTACGGCCAACGGTGGTCTTTCCACATCCAGACTCACCTACGAGTCC
>JAZUHV010000261.1:0-2106 GCA_045641925.1 Butyrivibrio sp. | reverse complement strand
ATAAGAAAATCAAAAAGAACATACACACTTGCAAATAATAAAGAAGGTAGCCAAATGGATAAAAAAACTCAAGCCAGGGCAAAGCGACAGCAGATGATGCTTAACGACCCCATGTTCAAGGTCATTCCGGCAGTAGCCATTCCTATGATCATCTCTCAGGTCGTCGACTCCATCTACAATCTTGCCGACACTTTTTTCGTTAGTGGTATCGGTCAAACTGCAACAGCAGCAGTAGCCGTAAATGATTCTCTCATGAATATTTTAAGAGCAATCTCCATGGGGTTTGCAATGGGTGCTGCCAGTTTCATTTCCCGTCTGATGGGAGCAGAAGAAGACAAGCGAGCCTCAAACGTTGCAACTACAACATTAGGTATTGGCTGCTTGTTCTCTCTGATTTTCGGCCTCGTTTGTTTCTTCTTCAGAGGTCCTATCGTCAATCTGTTAGGAAGTACAGCGGAAGCCCAACAGTATTCCATCGATTATGCAACATGGATTCTTTTGGCTGCTCCGTTTACCACGGCCAACCTTATAATGAACCAGCTATTAAGGAGTGAAGGCAGTACCAAATATGCCATGATAGGAATGTGTTCTGGATGTGTCTTAAACTGTGCCCTTGACCCACTGTTCATCAATACGTTCGGTTGGGGAGTTGCCGGAGCCGCAGGGGCAACCGCACTTTCAAAAGTAGTCAGTTGCGCCGTTTTATCCATCCCTTACATCCGGAAAACAGCCATGCTTGAGATTGCGCCAAGGCATTTCTATATCGACTGGTATAGTGTCAAAGAAGTCGCAAAGATGGGCTTCCCCGCATTTCTGCGTATGAGCCTCATGTCCCTTGGCGGCATTATTACCAACAACGTTGCCAAAGGTTTCGGAACTGCAGTATTGGCCGGAATCGCAGTAGCAAACAAGCTCTACCGACTTATAGCTTCCTGTATCATGGGATTCTCACAAGGCTTCGCACCAGTCGCCGGTTTCTGTTGGGGCGCACGAAATTACAAAAGGGTTAAAGATTCCTATTACACAACATTAAAAATTGGTTTCGTAGCATCCCTGATCTTAGGCGCCGCGATGTTTATATTTGCCAAACCACTTATTGGTGTATTCAATTCCAGCGGGGATGTAACCATGCTCTCCATTGGTTCCCTGAAAATCCGGACTCTGTGCGTCGTATTTATCCCTCATATTTTCGTAATGGTAACCAGCAACCTGTATCAATCCTTGGGCAGGCCAATCGGCAACCTCATACTGAGCATGTCAAGACAGTTCCTTATACTGATACCTCTGCTCCTCATCATTCCAAGATTCTTCGGTGCCGAAGGACTTGCTGTATGCCAGGCACTCTCAGACCTGCTTTCCGGTGTATGCATTGCACTACCGCTGGCAATCATAATGATGAAACGAATTAACAGTCTGAAAGATGGGGAACGGCCTCCATTCGGAAGCACAAAAATAAAAGCAAAATAAATAATAAAAAGCCCGTACCTTCTTTTTAAGATACGGGCTTTCGTTTCTTTCGTTCTACCTCGGGTTCTGTACTCGGTCCAAAAATCTTACCATCTGGCTGTCCCATGCATCCTCCAGACTCTTATCTAAAGTAAAAGCCTTCATCGAAGTACCGGTAGTACAGTTCAATTTTCCTTCTTGGAAATTAATATTCAAAAACAACGCGTTGACTTCAATCGGTTCAAAATCAAGTCCCGCATTATCCAGGAATTTCAATACGATGTCCGATGGCATCATAAAAACGATTTTAAATCTCAAAGGCACTTTCTGGCCTTTAATGATTTCATAACATAGCGGACGAAGTCGTTTCCAGTAAATCGCCTTTTCTTTATTTTCAGGAAGAGCCAGATCTGCCTCTCCCATAAATTCCTGATTAATATGACCATCAATGGTAATATTTGTAATGGTACTGAAAGATGCTTCTGTTACCAGGAAGCCATCAAACGTGTCCCTGGCAAATAAAGCTGTCGTAAAATTCTTTATTTTTTCGATTTCAATAGATCTCATAAAACCGGATTATTCTACTTCTTCGTATTTGCTGGTTTCTGGAGAAACCGGTCCTTCAAATTCCAAAGTTCCGTCGCTGCCACAGTCTGGGCA
>JAZUHV010000260.1:0-9085 GCA_045641925.1 Butyrivibrio sp. | reverse complement strand
GAAGATAAGCAGAAGCATAATCAGTTATTAATGACTCGTCCTGCATTCGGTGGAAACACCATTGCAACCATCGCATGTCCTGATAACCGTCCTCAGATGGCTACCGTTCGTCCTGGTGTTATGCAGAAGATTGAGCCAAAGACTGGTGCTAAGGCAAATGTTGTAGAATACAACCCAGGGTTTGTTAAGGATAACAAGTGGGTTGAGATTCTTGAAATCGTTAAGAGCGTTAAGGAAACTGCTGACATTCAGGAAGCACAGATTCTTGTTTCTGGTGGTCGTGGTGTTGGCTCTAAAGAAAACTTCAAGCTTCTTGAGGATTTAGCAGAAGTTCTTGGTGGTCAGGTTAGCTGCTCCAGAGCTGCTGTAGATAACGGTTGGATGGAGAAGGATTTCCAGGTTGGTCAGACCGGAAAGACGGTTCGTCCTAAGTTATATTTTGCAATCGGTATTTCCGGTGCAATCCAGCATACCGCTGGTATGGAAGAGTCTGATTTGATTATTGCAATCAATAAAGATGATTCTGCTCCAATCTTTGATGTTGCTGATTTCGGTATTGTTGGCGATTTGAATAAGATCGTTCCTGCATTAACCGCAGCTATCAAGGCTGAGTTAAACTAATTTATAATATTTAACTTTTTAAGGCTCCTGTGATTTACAGGAGCCTTATTTGTTTATATATTTTTTACTACAAAAATGAATTGTTTTGTGTTAAAATAAACTAGCATGTCTAATTATGCAAAATTATAAAAAAGAGAATATGCATATGCCTACACAGAACGTTAATGACGCCAGAAGGAAACGCATTAATCTGTATAAAAAAATTCTTGTTGCCATTATTGTTGCGTTGATTTTATTGCCAACTCTGCTTTGCATTGTTTTATTTATTCGAATTGGTTTTTTGGAAGGTGATTTAAAAAAATCCAATGAAGAATTACTTTCTGTTGAAGAAAAAATTGAAATTTTGATACAGGAACAAAACAATTGGAAAGCACAGCAATCGGAACTACAGACGGATGAATCAGAAGAAACAACGGAAGCGCTGCCAGTTGACCCCGTTTTGCCAGATTTCGAAGATGAAACTCAAACGCAGTTGTCAGAGCAGGAATTGATTTCACAAGCATTATCGGAAGGTCGTAAAGTTGTATATTTGACATTTGATGATGGCCCTTGTGAAAACACTAATAATCTTTTGGACGTTTTAAAGAATCATGATGTTAAAGCATCATTTTTTGTAAATTATCATAATGGCTTCGAAAATGAATATAAGAGAATTCTCGAAGAAGGACATACGCTTGCGATGCATACCGCATCACATGATTATGGGAAAGTTTATGGTAGTTTAGATCAGTTTGAATCCGAAGTTACTACACTTCAGGATTATTTATTTAATTTAACAGGCGTTAAGCCGAATCTGTTTCGTTTCCCGGGCGGTTCTTCGAACTCTGTTTCAAAAATTCCGATAACGGATTGTGTGAACTATTTAAACGATGCGAGCATTACATATTTTGACTGGAATGTATCCTCGGGAGATGGTAGCACGGTAACGAAAGAACAGTGTTATAACAATGTAATCAATGGAGTGAATAATGTGGATATCGCGGTTGTCCTGATGCATGACTCAACGGCGAAGCTGACCACTTTTGAAGCCCTTGATCAAATATTACAAACTTTACAGGATATGAATGCTCTGATTTTACCAATCACAGCAGACACAGTTCCGGTAAAACATAATATCAACTAGAATATGGGAGGAAATTATGGGATTTTTTAAAGAATTTAAGCAGGACTTATCACAGGCGGTAAACGAACTTGCAGATGATGCAACTGGACTCGCGACTGAGGTCGAGGTAGAAACTTCTGCAGATGATGTGATGGTAGATACGTTAACTGAAGCAGAAGAGGAAGCAATGCTTAGTGCTGCTATCGATGAGGGTATTAAGCAATTAGATACCGAAAATAGTGTTGTTGAGGATGTTCCTGAGGTTGAAGAAGTTCAGGAGGCAGATACAGCCGTTATTGAAGATACTATTTCCTCTGATGAAGATGAAATCAGCAATGAAACCGCAATTATCACTCCAGGTTTAAAGATTAAAGGTGATATTGAGTCTACTGGTTCTATTGAACTTTTGGGAACTGTTGAAGGAAATGTAACCTGTCGTGGAAAACTTTCTGCAAGCGGAACAATTATTGGTAATACCAAGTCAAGAGAATTCTTCTCTGACAAGGCTCATATTCAGGGAAATATTGATTGCGAAGGCCCAGCTAAGGTCGGTAACGGATCTGTAATTAAGGGTTCCTTATTTGCTTCCAGTGCTGTGATTGCAGGTGCAATTAAGGGTGATGTAGACGTTCATGGTCCGGTCATTATTGACACCTCCGCAATTGTTATTGGTGATATTAAATCTAAATCTGTACAGATTAATAATGGTGCTGTCATTGATGGACGCGTTTCTCAGTGCTATGCAGATATTAAGCCTGTTACAATTTTTGGAGAGGATTAAAAATGAACGAGAAGAGAATTTTCTTAAAATTAAGCGGTGAGGCTCTTGCAGGCGAGAAGAAAACAGGCTTTGATGAAGCAACTGTTTTAGATATCGCAAGACAGGTGAAGGAGATTTCCGATGCCGGAGCACAAATTGGTGTTGTAATTGGCGGAGGAAATTTCTGGAGAGGACGTTCTTCTGAAAATATGGATCGTCCAAAGGCCGACCAAATTGGTATGCTTGCTACCATTATGAATTGTATATACGTTTCTGAAATGTTTAGAAGTGTTGGTTTAAAGACTGCGATTATGACACCGTTTTTATGCGGAACCATGACCGAGCTTTTCTCTAAGGATAAGGCAAATGAATATTTTGAGGAAGGTCGTGTTGTATTCTTTGCAGGTGGTACCGGACATCCATATTTTTCAACGGATACCGGAATTGTTCTTCGTGCCATTGAGTTGGAAGCAGATGCAATTTATCTTGCAAAAGCCATTGATGGTGTTTATGACAGTGATCCAAAGACCAATCCAAATGCTGTAAAGTACGATTCATTAACCATTGATGAGGTATTAGATAAAAAACTCGCTGTTATTGATTTGACCGCATCTATTATGTGCATGGAAAACAGAATGCCGCTTGCTGTATTTGGATTAAATGAAGCAGACAGCATTGTAAATGCCTACCATGGTAATTTTCATGGAACTTATGTAACTGTATAATTTTATTTTAAGGAGATAAAAAATGAGCAACATTTCTGTTTATGAAGATAAAATGAGCAAAACTTTGGATGCGCTGGCTTCAGATTTTGCAACTATTCGTGCAGGTCGTGCGAATCCACATATTTTAGACAAGTTAAAGGTTGATTATTATGGAATGCCATCCTCCATTCAGCAGGTGGCTAATGTATCTGTTCCTGAACCAAGAATGATTCAGATTCAGCCTTGGGAAGCAAGCTTAATTAAGGAAATTGAAAAGGCTATTTTGGTTTCTGACTTAGGATTAACTCCTACTAATGATGGCAAGTCTATTCGCCTGGTATTTCCTGAACTTACTGAGGATCGTCGTAAGGAACTTGCGAAGGACATTAAGAAGAAGGGTGAAAATGCTAAGGTTGCAATTCGTAATGTACGTAGAGATGCAATTGATGCAATGAAGAAGACCGCTAAGGAAGAGGATATTTCTGAAGATGAAGTTAAGATCTTCGAAAATGATGTTCAGAAGATTACCGATAAGTATGTTGGCCAGATTGATAAGATGGTAGATGACAAGACTAAGGAGATTATGACCGTTTAATATGGATCATTTTAACGAAAAACTTGGCTTAAATATTCCGGAGCATGTTGGCATTATTTTGGACGGAAATGGACGATGGGCTAAGAAACGTTTTCTGCCAAGAAATGCCGGTCATGTGCAGGGAAGTAAGGTATTAGAGCAGATATGCGATGACGCGGATGAAATTGGCATTAAATATTTGACTGTTTATGTTTTCTCAACAGAGAATTGGAAGCGTTCTGCTACCGAAGTGAGTGGGTTAATGGTGATTTTACGAAATTATCTAAAGACCTGTATTCAGCGTGCCAATAATACAGGATTGACATTTCAGGTTGCGTTAAATTATGGCGGAAGGGACGAACTAACCAGAGCCGTAAAACGCATTGCACAGGATGTGTCTGAAGGTAAGATGAATGCTGAAGGCATCACTGAAAATACCATTTCAGCATATTTGGATACTGCAGGAGTTCCAGATCCGGATTTGATTATTCGTACCAGTGGTGAACAACGAACATCCAATTTCTTAATTTGGCAGGCTGCTTATGCGGAATTGGATTTCCCAGAAGTTTTGTGGCCGGATTTCAATAAAAATCGTTTGATAGAAGCTGTCGAGCGATACAATCATCGCGATCGCCGTTTTGGCGGTGTGAAGGAGGAATAAGATGCGCACTAGAGTTATTAGTGGTGCTGTCTTGAGCATTTTAATCATTATTGCAGTTTTTACTGGCAGAATCGGAATGTTTCTGTTTTCTTTAGCAGCCTCTGGCATTGGTATGTTTGAGTTATACCATGTTGTAGGTATTCATAAGAGCAAATTAGGAATTACCGGTTATGTTTTTTGTGGAATATATTACATACTAACCTGGTTTAATCTGCAACAATATCTATTTGCTTTTATGGTTGTCAGTGGTTTGGCAATCATGTTTATGTATGTGCTGGTTTATTCACATCGAAGCGCTGAACAGGCAGGTTTTGCTTTGTTAGGAATCTATTATGTGGCCGTACCTTTTTCATTTTTGTATAAGATTCGCATGATAGAATACGGTGATTATTCCTACTTTTCAATCTGCTTAATTGGTCTTTTGGTAAATAGTACCTGGATTGCAGATGTGTTTGCGTATTTTATTGGTTCAGCTTTTGGAAAACACAAATTGGCGCCTATCATCAGCCCGAAGAAATCCATTGAGGGAGCTGTTGGTGGTGTTTTGATGTCTGCATTTTTAGGTTTTTCTATTGGATTTATCATTGGCGGAATCGTGGATAAGATTTATTTAGGCTTTGCCTTTGGCTGTATGAGTATTGTTGGCTCTATTTTGTCAATTTTTGGTGATTTGTCCGCATCCGCTATTAAACGTCATTATAATATTAAGGATTATGGAAAAATCATGCCGGGACATGGTGGCGTTATGGACCGGTTTGATAGTATGATTTTTGTTGCACCAACCTTATACTTTGTTGCGTTATATGGTATGCCTTTATTTGCACGCCATTAATAGATGATTCTTATTGAGGAAAGAATATGAAAAGTATTGCCATTTTAGGCTCAACAGGTTCCATCGGAACACAGACTTTGGATGTGGTTCGATGGAATTCTGATATTCAAGTGACTGCACTTGCCGCAGGTCGAAATATAAAAGTTCTTGCAGAACAGATTAAAGAATTCCATCCGCAATTGGTATGTGTGGCTGAGAAAGAACTGATTAGCCCATTAAAGCAAATGACCGATGGCCTTACTTATGATGTCTGTTATGGTATGGACGGATTGATTCGTGTGGCTACACAAGCAGAAGCTGATATTATTGTCACGGCTATCGTTGGTATGATGGGAATTGTTCCAACAATTGAAGCCATTCGCACCCACCATGATATTGCTTTGGCAAATAAAGAAACTTTAGTCACAGCAGGTCATATAATTATGGACCTTGCGAAGGAATATCAGGTACAAATTCTCCCTGTTGATTCGGAACATAGTGCTATTTTCCAGTCACTGAATGGAGAAAAATATGATACGATTGAAAAAATCCTTTTAACCGCTTCCGGCGGACCTTTTAGAGGCTGGTCTAGGGAGCAAATGAAGAACGTTCGCCTTGAAGATGCATTGAAGCATCCTAATTGGGCGATGGGAAGAAAGATTACCATTGATTCTTCTACTATGGTCAATAAAGGTTTGGAAGTTATGGAAGCCAAATGGTTATTTGGCGTAGAGATGGATGATGTTCAGGTGGTTGTTCAGCCACAAAGTGTTGTTCATTCCGCAGTTCAATTTATTGATGGAAGTGTAATTGCACAGCTTGGGTGCCCGGATATGCGACTTCCGATTCAGTATGCTTTGTATTATCCGGAACGTAAGCCTGCTAAAGTGGAACGTCTGGATTTATTTCAAATTAGTCAGCTGACTTTTGAAAAGCCAGATTTGGAAAATTTTGTTGGATTGAAAATGGCTTACGATGCAGGTCATCGTGGTGGAAATTCTCCGACAGTATTTAATGCAGCGAATGAATTTGCGGTAGCTCAATTTTTAAATCGTGAAATTGATTACCTGACGATTACGGATTCAATAGCCTACGCAATGGAACGCATTCCTTTTGTATCCAATCCGACTGTTGAAGAAATTTTGAAGACTGAGGAGCAGACTTATGAGCTGCTTCGTAAGAAGGGATAAAAATGCCTGTTTTAAAATATTTATTAGCTTTTTTGGTTTTAAGTATTGTTATACTTATACATGAATTTGGTCATTATATTATTGCAAAAGCCAGTGGTGTGGTGGTGGAAGAATTCTCACTAGGTATGGGGCCACGTCTTTTTAAGTTCACAAAAAATGGAACAATGTATAGTTTGAAATTGTTTCTTTTTGGAGGCTCCTGCCGAATGAGGGGCGAGGATATTGATGATGGGGAAACACCTCCCGAAGGCTCTTTCCATGCAGTATCTCGTGGTAAAAGATTTGCTATTTTATTTGCTGGTCCAGGCTTTAATTTTATTTTGGCACTTGTATTGTCCATCATCTTAATTGGTAAAGCAGGCTATGATCCATGTATTATTTCTAACGTTGCTCCTAATTCACCTGCATCTGCTGCCGGGTTGGAGGTTGGTGATCAGATTGTAAAAATCAACCATTCCACGACAACGTTTTATGGGGAATACTCTTTATTTATGTATGACTATAATGGCGCTGATATGAATATTACTTATAAGCGCGATGGGGTCAAATATACCACGACGGTAAAGACTGAACATGTTGAAAATGATGTGTTTCAGATGGGCGTATATTTAGATGCGAATGAGCCTAAAATTGCAGAGGTTTCTAAGGGAAGCCCCGCTGAAGCAGCAGGCTTATTAGCAGGTGACCTTGTTTTAAGTATTGATGGCGAAGAAGTAAAGGCTACGGAAGATATTTCGCCGCTGATTCAGTCAGCGAATGGAAATGAATCGACTCTGATTGTTCAAAGAGATGGTCAGGAAGTTACCGTAAAGATTGTCCCAAATAAAGTACATCAATCCTATTATAATACTGGTTATAGCATTTCCGGAGCACGTGTTATGGCTTCTCCTTTAGAAACCGTTGGTTATGCATTTCAGGAGGTTGGATACTGGATTAAATCGGTATTTATGAGCTTTAAATTGATGTTCGGAGGAAAGGTATCTGTCAATGATGTAGCTGGTCCAGTTGGCATTATTTCTACCATCGGAAATGTTGTAGAGGAAGCAGCTCAGGATGGTGGACTTTATGTTTTCCTGAATTTGTTAAACTGGTGCATCATGATAAGCGCAAATTTGGGTGTTATGAATTTGCTTCCGATTCCGGCACTGGATGGCGGTAGAATTCTATTCCTCCTTATTGAGTTAATTATTCGCAAGCCAATTCCTAAGGATAAGGAAGGTCTGGTAAATGTTATTGGATTTATTCTCTTGATGGTTCTTATGGTTCTGGTATTGTTTAATGATATTAGAAAATTAATTATGGGTATATAACACATGTTTAGAGATCAAACAAAGGCTATTCAAATAGGAAGTCGAATGATTGGTGGGGGAAATCCTGTTTTAATCCAGTCTATGACCAATACACCTACGGAAGATGTAGAAGCTACGGTATCGCAGATTTTACGCCTGGAAGCAGCTGGCTGCGATTTGGTTCGCTCGACTGTACCTACAATGGAAGCGGCTAAGGCTTTTCGTGATATTAAAGCACAAATTCATATTCCATTAATTGCCGATATTCACTTTGATTATAAAATGGCAATAGCTGCCATTGAAAATGGTGCGGACAAGATTAGAATCAATCCTGGAAATATTGGCAGCAAGGAACGTATTCAGGCTGTTGTAGACTGCGCAAAGGAACATCATGTTCCGATTCGTGTTGGTGTGAATAGCGGTTCTCTTGAAAAAGAATTTATAGAAAAATTTGGTGGACATGTTACTGCTGAGGGTATTGTAGCCAGCGCAATGGATAAAGTGAATATCATTGAAGGATTTGGATATGATCAAATTGTTGTTAGTATTAAATCTTCCGATGTTTTAATGAGTGTAAAAACGCATGAACTCATTGCAAAGGAATGCTCTTATCCTTTACATGTTGGAATCACCGAGGCAGGGACTTTATATTCCGGAAATATAAAATCTTCTGTTGGACTTGGTATTATTTTAAATCAGGGCATTGGCGATACTATTCGCGTGTCTTTAACCGGTGATCCGGTCGAGGAGGTACGTTCTGCGAAACTGATATTAAAAACTCTTGGTCTTCGTAAGGGTGGCGTAGAAGTGGTATCCTGTCCAACCTGTGGCAGAACTAAGATTGATATTATTTCACTTGCAAATCAGGTTGAACAACTGGTTCAGGGGTATGACTTGGATGTGAAGGTTGCAGTTATGGGTTGTGTTGTGAACGGGCCAGGAGAAGCAAAAGAGGCAGATTTGGGCATTGCCGGGGGTATTGGAGAAGGACTTTTGATTAAAAAAGGTGAAGTCATTCGTAAGGTCCCTGAAAATGAACTTTTGGCGACTTTAAAAGCTGAACTCGATGCTTTGAATGAGGCAAAATAAGTAATGAATGAGGTGGAGTTTTGGAACCAAAGAAATTTTTTGAAGCGTTTCCAAGATTAGAATTAAAAAAAGAATTACATGGGATTATGGCGAACACAGAAGTTTTGCGTATTTGTATGAATTCAGCAAAGACCCGTGTTAAGGTTTATATAAAAATCTATCGACTGATTGACCGTGTAACCATTGAGCAGGTTGAGGCCGAACTGAAAAAACAAGTTCGGCCTTTTTTTGACTGCGATGTAAAAATTTATGAGCAGTTTGAACTGTCTGAATTATATACTGCA
>JAZUHV010000259.1:0-2337 GCA_045641925.1 Butyrivibrio sp. | reverse complement strand
CATGATGGTCGTGCACCTGACTACGATGATTGGGAATTAAATGGTGATATTTTATTCTGGAACGATATTTTAGGATGCAGCTATGAGCTCTCCAGTATGGGTATCCGTGTCAGCCCTGAGAGCATGGCACGCCAGTTAGAGATTGCCGGCAAGGAGGACAGACGTGAGCTTCCGTTCCATAAGGCAATCCTTGATGGAACCCTTCCATACACCATCGGTGGTGGTATTGGACAGAGTCGTCTGTGTATGTTAATCCTTGGCAATGCACATATCGGTGAGGTTCAGTCCTCCGTTTGGGACGAGGATACCGTAAAAGCATGCGAGGCCGCAGGCGTACAGCTGTTATAAGATTTGATTGATGGGGGCATCCTGTGGGATGCCCTTTTTTTGTTGAATACATGGATAGGATTTAATATAATCGACTATGGAAGAAAGGGGCACGTAAGAATGAAAACCATTGGTAAATTACTCATTAATGCAGCGATTCTAGTACTCATTCCGTGGATTGTATTCTGTGCAGTAGATGCAGTGGAAGAATTTGTCTTAGACACCAGTATGACCCTCGCTACGCTCGGCCTCATGCTATTAATTTCCCTCATATCTGTATTTTTGTATCTGTTTTTGTATATCAAGAATCCTTCTGAGGAAAAATATACCGCAAAACACCTAATTATGTGGTATGCCATTTATTTTGGACTTTATTTGCTGATTAGCGTTCCAATTTGTTATTTGATAGACGGAAACAACTGGATTATTCCACAGAAAATGCGATCCGCCTATTTGGATTTAAACGGCGTGGAATATTTCTTCTTTGCCATAGGGCAGGGTGTTTGGATGTTCTCGACCATTTTTTATCACATTGGCGCAATGATACAGCGTGCGGCTAAAAAGCACCGTAAGGACAAAAATCGCGCTTAAAGAGGTATTTATATGCATAAAAGATCGCTCTCGGAGATGAGTCAGAAGCTATATGCAGAATTACAGCGTCGTAATTACGACGAAGGGTTCTGTTTTTTGATTACACAGAATTTAAATACGGATTTTACCGCGAATCGAATGTTAGGATATCTTCGTTACTACGAGCATCCTTCGATGGAGGATATCACGGACGAAATGCTTGCGATTTTAAGCGATCGGGAGCGCATTATGCAAAAGAAAGAAGCAGAATTTTACCAGGGAAAAATTAATGAGTTGTACGCCTATGGATTAGGTACGGAGGAAGATGACGAATGAAACTGAGGAAAAAATGGATTTGTTGCGTGGTAACAATTATAGCCGTCATGATGACCTTTTGCTTTAGTGCATGCTTCTCAAAAAAGTATAGCACCGCCGATTTACCACAGACCTGTACCTTTACGGTTCAAAACGAAGATGGGGAAATTGTGTGGACCAATGGCGTGATGCGTTCACAGGCGCTTTACGATAAAATCAAAGAAACCAATTCCACTAAAGTTTATTTGGAAATGTGGTTGGAGTCGGATGTGGAAGATGAATTTGATGAACTCATCACCACGGCAAAAGAAAATGGCGAAACCCTAACTTTTTATATGAATGATTGGCTGATTGAGAGCACAAACACCTATGAGTGCTATTTAACCAAAGGACTTGTTTGGTTTCATTACGGAGATGGATTTGACGCACAGGTGGGCAGTCTTTTTGATTATGAATATGCAGAAATGTTGGCGGAAGGCTTGAACCGATGCCACTAGAAGGGAAAGACAAACAATGATTAAGACATCTTATTTTGCAGGCGGCTGCTTTTGGTGCATTACACCTGTATTTAAAATCTATGGCGCGAGTAATGTTGTAAGCGGATATTCTGGCGGCGATGAAGAAAATCCTACCTATGAAGACGTAAAGCATCAAAAAACCGGCCACAGGGAGAGTATTGCAGTAACCTATGACGATGAAAAGGTTGCATATGAAAAGCTTTTACAGATTTTCCTGGCAAATATCGACCCATATGATGGAGAAGGCCAGTTTATCGACAGAGGCTTTTCCTACACGACCGCAATTTTCTATACAGACGAGACCGAAAAGCGAATTGCTGAGGCGGCATTGAATGCCCTTGCCGAGAAGTCTGACAAGGAAGTAAAAGTCAGTTTGGAACCGTTTAAAAGCTTCTACGATGCAGAGGAATACCATCAGGACTACTATTTAAAGAATCCAGAGGCATTTGAGAAGGAACTGATTGAGTCCGGAAGAAAAGAAGAGTCATAACGATAAAAAGCGCACCCCGCAGGATGCGCTTTATTTTTAGAGAGCTGCAACATATTTGAAGCAACGAATGTAATCTTCATCACTATTTAAGTGTTCTAATAAAACCGGCATGTCTGG
>JAZUHV010000258.1:0-8482 GCA_045641925.1 Butyrivibrio sp. | reverse complement strand
CGCCCGCCTGCGCAAGCTGATATAACTCCCCAATGTAGCCGCACTTGGTTACATCAAGATTGCCTGCAACCGTGATACTTTTCTTAAACTGCTTCGGTGCATTCTTTGCGCTTCCGCCATATGTGTTATCCACCTTTGCAGAATCCACCTCGCCCTGCAAATAGTCAAAAATTTCCAAAACGACAATCTGCTCTGCCGAAAAGCCTTTTTCTATCAAAAAATCCTTCATGACTTCATTATGGGCAATAACCACATCGGAAAGCTCCTGCATAAACGCAAATTCTTTGCGATAATATTCGCTGTCTCGAAACTTACGAAGTTCTTCCACATCATGAATGACGCTGATAAAATGACAACCACGGTTTTTCAGTCCGCGAAGGGTACGCTCCCTCGTTAGCTGTGGATAATGAAATGGTTGCTGGAGTAAAACCGTTGCCTCCTCCGGGATTGTCTTTAAAATTTTACGATAATCTCTGGCATAGCCCTTCTGACGGATCAGCTTTGCAATTTTACCAGGCTTCGTGGTATCCATGCGAACCGTCAGCCGCTCAAACCCAAGCGCATCGGCGATCGCAGCGGTATCGGCCGTAGCTTTGGTTCCTGCATGTGCAAAGTTTTCAGATATTTCAACGATTTGATAATACTTCTGTTCTTCAAGTTCTCTCATCTTAAAATCTTTCCTGCAATTTGTTAACTTCCGTGCGAATATCATACCCTGCCTTCAAAAAGGCCTGATGAATTTGTTCCGTATCCTGAATGCGTCCTAACTGCCTCTGTGCGTCCAATTTCGCCGCCCAGGCCTCTTTTGTTTCCTCCAAAGGCAGAAATGCGAAGTTTGACAATAATTGAATTTCTGTCGGAATTACGCGTTCTGCTGCCAATACCGGAAGGCCGTTTGCTTCAGCCTCCAGTCCGACCAGCCCGAGCCCCTCAAACACAGAAGGAAAAGCATAGACATCAAAGGCACACATATATCCCTGGATGTCGTATTGTACTCCAGTAAAAATCACTGAGTCCGAAAGTCCCAAAGCATCCGTTTTCTCGCGAAGCATTGCTTCATCTTCTCCCTGACCAACAAGCACCAGACGAGCCGTCGGCTGCAGCTTCACATATTCAGCAAATATCTCTAAGAGAAAAGCCTGATTCTTCTGAAAATGCAATCGCCCCACATTTCCGACTACGATGCACTCCTCAGAGACCCCAAGTTTATCGCGGAATTCCTTTCTCTTCGTTTCTGAAAAAGACATACGCTCCAAATCAATGGCATTATGAATCACAACAGCCTCTCGATCATCATAAAAGAATTTTGCAGCACCTTCAGAGCACGCCCAAAAATCCGTCGCCCACTTTGCTAATTTTTTCTTGTTTTGACGATGTAAAATGCCACGAAGCTTTCCCATCAGCCCCGAGTCCATATTCTCAGAATTATGACTGTGAATAATACGTTTTTCAATGCCATATTTCTTCGCAAGCTTCAGGTAATCAATGTTTGCAAGTGAGTTAACATTCACCCAAATTGCAGCATATTCCTTAGCATATTCTTTAAAAAACTGCTCAAGTTTATGACGAAATCCGATTGGATGTGAGTGGCGCGGCGGAAAATGAATGGTTTTCCCTCCCAAGGCTTGAAATTCCTCCTCATAAGCAATCGGATTATATGAATTACACAGGAAGTCAAATTGCACTGACTCCCTGTCCATATGTACATAATAGTTTTTTAGGAAGCTTTCCACGCCTCCCGGATTTTCTGTCATTCCAAAGACCAGAACCTTCTTTGGCTCCATATAAATCACCCATACCCCTTCGGGCATCCTTACCTTTTGTTCTGTTACCGGCCTCGCATAGCAGACTGTTCGCTCAACTTTGCATTCTGCTTCACACGCTTTTTATAAATTACGGAAGCCAGTTTGTGCCAACGGAGTGTGAGGCAAAGTACAGGCAGGATTCGCATGGAATGACACTGGAAAACAGAAGTCTCACGAATCGCCTTTGCAAATACCGGCTTTGCCACAATTTCCTTCTGGCTCGCAAGTTTTTCCGCCTGGTTGTGCGGATTGGTCAATTCCCAAACCTCACGCACCATAATAACGTTCATATTCATCAAAATGTATTGCTTAAACGCCTTTTGAATGGATTTTCCTTCCGACATAACCGCTTCGCTGGTACGCTCCAGGGCATCTGCAAAGCGCTCTGCCTTTGTTCCATCATATACACGAATCGTGGATGGAATATCCACGGAATATCGATAAACAATCGCGCTGGAGAAATCAATTCCACGACAAAAATGCGTAAAGCGTAACACAAAATCCGAATCCTCAGAAAGAGGAATCAATGGATTAAAATTAACTTTAAAGCGGCGGATGGTTTCCAGACGGAACAGTTTTGCCCATGCCTGCATATATTTTGTTGGATTTGTAATCATACGAATGCGGATGCTTTCCACATCGTCCTCACCATACGTCTGATATTCAATCGGACCATTCACTACGGCACGACGGTCCACACCTGCCATATGGGAATAAACAATCAAATCCGCCTTGCTGGTCAGTGAATCCAACAGCATCAAATGGATACCATCATCGGTCATCTGATCGTCCGCATCCACGAATGCCACCCACTGACCGCGTGCCTCCTCAATACCCTTATTACGTGCATTGGAAACACCCTTTTCGCTATGAAACAGTCGAACCAGTTCCGGAAAATCCTTTCCATCAGATGTCGGCATTTTGTTATAGCGCTCCATACAGGCCTTCGCCACTTCCGTGGTCTTGTCCGAGGAACCATTCTCTACAATAATAACCTCAACCGAGCCAAGTGTCGTACCATGAAGAATACTATCCACCGCGCGCGCTAATACGGCTTCTGCATTGAAGCAGGGAATGATATAGCTGATTTTGATCTGATTGCTCATAATAAAACCTCAACAACTCCGGGAATCATAATATTCCCTTCATACTCGAAAAGAGAGGGCCGGGTATGCCCTCTCCGTTATGTTCATTAAAAACTTCCTTCGTATTTCTTGTGGAAGAATTTGGACTTCAAGAAGGAACCACCCTTCTTAAACCAGTTAACCTTTTCTGTGCAGATACAGTTCACTTCCTTGACATCCGTCGCTGCAATATGGCCAATTTCAATCTGATGATACAGCCAGACATTGAAAATAATCTCACTTACGCGGCCGTACAATCTGCCCTGATAGGAAGACATCGTCAGTTCCGGATTACCCAGTCTGTTTTCCAATTCAAAGAGAATATTAAACAGCCAGGAGCAATACTCATCCAGTAAATCACGCTCCATAATCGACATATTAAACATATATCCGGAGGTACGATGCATAATTTCACTATAAGCACCCAAATACTCTGGACACTGATCCGCAATAATGTTCTTTGTCATAATCAGATGCTCTTCATAATGGGTATGCTTGTAATGCGAATACAGGGTCTCAATCATATAATGGCGCTTCTTTGGAACAATTACGCGGTAGCGTTTTGCCAGATTCTGCGCCTGCTCGGAATTCAGGACAGAGTCCAATGGTTTTCCGCCCTTCTTTTTCACCGAAAAATGCCTGCGGTAATGTGCCAGCCCAACATAATCGGTCTTCACATTCTTCCAGGCCCAGTATAGGCCGGTCAGTTCACAGAAATATGGATTACGTACTGAAATATTGTCCCCTTCATCGTCACGCTGAAAGCCCAACTGCTTATCTGACAGGGCTGCACCTACGTGCACCGGAAGGTACAGGGAATCCTGTGGCATTTCATATGCTTTATGCGCCGCAATGACGATTTGTACAGATGGATTCTCGTTACTCATTTCATAATTCCTTACACTATTTACAATAAAGTGACCATGCCAAGAACAGTAATATTCTGCTCCTCGCACATCTTCAAAAGATCTTCAACTGCGGCTCTTTTACTTACTCCAATGTGTTCCACCAAAACAACCTTGCCGCCATCATGCATTTCCAGAAGTGCTTCCTCCGCACAAGTCGGTTTCGCACAAACAGTGCAAACCTCCGGCATCCATTCGATTGCCTTGTCAGAAAGCTCGGCAGGAATCATGGTCGTTCCAACCAAAAGAAGCTTTGCAAAGCTCTCCTCTTTTGTACGGCATGAAATGCGCTTTAAAACACGATCGATTTGTTCCGTTTCAGAAACCTTTCCAGAAACGCGATACGCTGCACAAGCAATTGCGCGGTCCAGTTTCGCAAACGGATTATTATGCTTTGCAGGAAGCAATACCTTGCCAAATACATGCAGGCCATACCCCTGCTCCAGTTCTGCAATATTAACAATTTTCTTTGACCATACATAACATGCCAAAGCAATGAGCACGCCAAGCACGAGGCCGAAAATCGCTCCAAAAACCACTTTTTTCTTGCTGATGGTGCGAGTTGCACTCACACTGGAAGAAGCTCGTTTAACCGCAAGAACCGCGTCCACACGGGCTCTCTGGCCATCTGTAAGATGCTCATAGGCATCCTCTGCATCCTCCTGAACGGTTTCCACAGCAGTTTTCTTCACCAGCTTGGCATCTGTAATGACAGAATCCGGGCCAATTGTAGCAGTAACCGAAATCTCTTTGAGCGTATGATTGCCAATTTCTGTCTTAAGGTTCTTAGACGCGTTTTGCACACCTTCACGAATCAGTTCGATCAGGGTATCCGCAGCCTGTTTAGAGGAGTCCTCTGCGCCAGTGCGAATGGTAAAGGTAACCGTCCTGCCCTCCGTAGCAGCCGAAAGCAAATATCCAAGGTCCTCCTCGCGAATAGCGGAAGCTTCATCCTTGGCCAAAAATGCCGACCGAAGGTCTGCCCCGATTCCATGGATTGCATACGCCTGCAAAAGGTCTGCGGTATAATCATAATTATCTCCCACCGAAGCATCCACATAATAGCTTAAGGTGGTCAGTAAAATCTTATTTTCATCAATTTTTGTGATGTAATTGCTGTCATAGTCAGAGAGCATATTACTATATAGGCAATTTAAGTCTACGGCATTTGTGATAGCCTCTATGTCCACATCTGAAAGTCCAGCCAGATTTGCAAGCTGCTTAGTCTCCGAACTAAGCCCAGTATCAGACTTCACATAACCATAAGCGCCTAGTGCAAGGGCTCCCACCAAAGTGAAAACCACCAGAATACGCCAATACTTCAGGATTCCCCAAAACAAGTCAGCAAATGTAATAATAATTTCCGGTCTTTTATTCATTTGGGGTCTCCTTTCCTAATTACTCAAACCAACAAATTACTTGGCACCTCTGTGGCTAAAGATTACGCCAATGGTCTTTAACAGAATCTTAATATCCAAGCCGATGCTCCAATGATCGATATACTGCAAATCCATCTTTACAACATCTTCAAAGTCTTCGATATTGCTACGGCCACTCACCTGCCACATACCGGTAATGCCCGGTTTCATGGAAAGACGTCTCTTATGATGTCCTTCATACTGCTTAAACTCATCCACGGTCGGTGGACGTGTTCCCACAAGGCTCATATCCCCAATGAAAACATTGAAGAACTGAGGCAATTCATCAATACTGGTCTTACGGATAAATTTGCCCACCTTGGTGATACGAGGGTCGTCCGTCATCTTAAACATGGCGCCCTTCATCTCGTTTTGCTCCATCAGAGCTTTCTTACGTTCCTCCGCATCACGATACATGGAACGGAATTTGAAAATATTAAAGTATCGGCCGTTTTTACCGACACGTCTCTGCTTAAATACTAATGGCCCCGGGGATTCAATCAAAATAGCCGGCGCTACAAAAATACTGATAATCAGGGTCAGAATAATACCCACAATGGAACCGATGATGTCAATAAATCTCTTAATCCACATCTGGTTCAGCGGATAATAATTCGTTGCAAAGGTTACAACCGGAATATCGCCTAACATGGTCAGGGACTTATTAAAATCCGGATACTGCTCTAAGATTTCGATATTCAGGTGCACGGTTACACCCATCTCTTCCAGTTCCATAATGTATGGCTGCAGAGATTTTCCGGAGGCATATGGTACATCCAAAAAGACTTCATCAATAATTTCTCTGCGGATAAAATCCATCATATTTTCATAAGTGGCACGTACCGGGACATTGCCGATTACCTCGCCAACCAAATCCTTGTCAATGACAGCCATACCACTGATGCGGTTACTCCACTCTACATTGCGATGCATCCGCTTAATGGTTTCTGCTGCACGATTTTCCAAGGTGATTAAGAAAATCTGTGTGGTAGATTTTTTCTGCTTGTAAATACGCACCAGATAGAATCGGAGCATAAAATGGAATCCAGTCATAAGGATTACATTAAAGACTGCGGTAAATACAAATACACCTCGGCTCGCTGAATCCGCACTCCCTCGAATAATTAAAAGAATTGCATAAGCCGCTGCAAACAAAAGATTCATTTTAACGCAGTAAAGGACTTCCCCGTACAGCTTTCGTTCAAGGAATTTTTTGTTATCACCAAAAATAAAATCCATGAAAGCAAAGGAAATCATCATAATGCCGAGATTGGAAAGCAATTCCGGTCCGGCGAATACATCCATTTTTTTAATCCATGCAAGCCAGAAAAAATTGGCTGCAGCATAACTAATTAATGTCGAAAGTGCATCAATAAGATACAGCATGACATTTTGTGCATACAGTTTATCTTTGCTCATTCTTTAAACCCTGCATTCTTTTGCAAATTTTCGTTCGTATTCCCTTAAGCACATAGTACCCATAGGTAACATAGATAATAGCACAACTGCAAAAAAAAGTCTATCAGGCTACTTATGTTTCAACATTTCTTTTCCGGTCGTCAATAAATACTTCAAAGAATCTATTTTAAACAGCAGCGAACCGCCCAAATATATGCCCATTCCGACCACAATCATCAAAATCAATTTTACGATGTCAAAGGTTGGAATCCAGATTGCCGGATAAATAGCCGCACCCATTAGAACTGACAGCCCCATACTAGGCAGCATATCCGCCAGCTGCTCGCCAATATGATACCGGAGCAGCTTCACATTTGGGGACATGTTCAAAATCAGGGCAATGATGTTGTAAATCAACAGGCTTGCTGCAATCCAGAACACACCAAATTGCAGGGAAACCACAAGAATAATCAAGCCAATGGTCTTCTTAATCACTTCCAAAATCAGGAAAATATCGCTTCGTCCAACCGCCTTGATTGCATTCAAATTCGCTGTCGTAATCGGAAGCGTAGCGGAGATGATGCAGAAAATACGAAGATACTGCACGCTCTCCATCCAGGCATCTCCATACATCAGATGCACTAACGGCTCGGCAATCACCACGAGGCCAACCATCAATGGCCACATAATATAGCTTGCCGTACGAATAGAACGGCGCGTCATCTGCTTCACGCGTTCCTTATCGTCCTGGGCGGAAGCCATCGCCGGCAAAAGTACGCTATCAATGGAGGAATTCACATTGGTTACAATCATATTCGGAATATTTTTCCCGCGATTATAAAATGCCAAATCATCCTCTGAATACAGCTTACCGATGAAGAGCTGGCGCACATTGTTATAAATTGTATCCACCAGTGCGGACACAGTCAGCTTCCACCCATAAGAGAACAGCCCCTTTAGGCGTTCAAAAGAGAATTCCCAGGTCGGTCTCCATTTCACGGTAATCCATAAAACAATGGTATCCACCAAAAGATTTGACAGCTGCTGTGCAATAATTGCCCAGACCCCAAAGCCGTAATAGGCCATCACAATTCCCACCCCAGCGGATAAAAGAGTTCCCCCCAGGGTTGCGAAAAAGAACTTTTTAAAGATCATATTTCGGGATACATAGGCCTGCTGAATATTCTTGACACTTGAAATCACAACAGTCAGCCCAAGCACGCGAAGAAGCGCTGTCATCTCCGGCTTTTTGTATAACATTGCAATGAATGGAGCCGTGAAAAATATCAGCGCGTATAAAAGCAGGCATAATATGATGTTGAAATAGAATACCGTTGAAAAATCCAGCTGGTCCGCATCCTTTTTCTGAATCAGTGAATTTCCCAGACCATTGTCTACAAAGACCTGTAAAATGGTGGTAAACACCAGCACTTCTGCAACAATGCCGAACTTGGTCGGTCCGAGCATACGGGCCAAAACCACGCTCACGATAAAGGACACAATTTGTGCACCAAATCGCTCCGCAAATCGCCAGATCAGACCACTAACGGTTTTCTTTTTGACAGTATTGTTTTCTTCCATGGTTGTTCCTTTAACTCTTACTCAACCTTTTCAATCTTTGGTGCAAAGAACAGACCTGCCCATAGGCCTTTCCAAACAATGCCAAGCTTCAGACCCTTTAAAGTCTTTGCGCGAAACAGAATTTTATACCAAAGCACTACCGTATTGATGTAGGTGGTTAAACCAGACTTAAATCCATTTCGGCGGAAGGTACATAAATCGTTTCGGATGGAATAAAAGCTTCGGCGAATACGTGCCAAGTCGGATCGTAG
>JAZUHV010000257.1:0-2450 GCA_045641925.1 Butyrivibrio sp. | reverse complement strand
CCATTTATGTGCGAGCTTTCCAAGAGAATCACCGTGCCTGTCAGCATGGACTTTATGTCTGTGTCCAGCTATGGCTCCGGCACATCCTCTTCTGGAATTGTAAAAATCGTAAAGGATTTGGATGAGCCGTTAGAGGGAAAGGACGTTATCATTGTTGAGGATATTATTGACTCTGGAAGAACCTTGAGCCATCTTTTAAAGGTTTTCGAAAGCCGCAGACCAAACAGCGTGAAGCTTTGTACAATGTTGGATAAGCCGGAACGTCGTGTGGTAAAGGATGTAAATGTGGAATATGTTGGATTTGTGATTCCAGATAACTTTGTCGTGGGTTATGGTCTGGATTACGATCAAAAATATCGTAACCTTCCATACATCGGCGTTGTTAAATTTGATTAATGTAAGAAAGGTTGAGACTTAGCGTGGAAAATAACACTAATAAAAGAAAACCAGGCCCTGGCGCGTTTGTATTTTACCTTATCATTGTGGCAATTATTGCCGTTGTCGTGATAAGCATTTATCGTAGTGCTAATCAAAAACAGCCTTATACATACAATGCCTTCGTTAATGATTTGAAGGACGGCAAGGTTGTTTCTGTATTGATTTCGCAGAATCAGGAAGCACCAACCGGTGTGGTTACGATTTATTATGATGCGGATAAGAAAAAATCCGAATTCTTTTATGTAACCAATACAACGGAAATCGAGAAACTGATTGATAGCTACAATTCGACTGCAGATTCTGCAAAGGTTGTCAATTGGACAACTGGTGATGTTCAGCGAGACAGCATCTTTTTAACTACAATTTTGCCATTTTTGATTGTGGGCGTAGTCATGGTTATTATGTTCCTGCTGATGAATCGTGCAGCCATGGGTGGTGGCGGATCTAATTCCAAGATGATGAATTTTGGAAAGAGCCGTGCCCGTATGATGGGGCCAAAGGATAAGCAGGTGACTTTTAAGCAGGTTGCGGGCTTGATGGAAGAAAAAGAAGAATTGGCAGAAATTGTTGATTTCTTAAAGAATCCAAAGAAGTATACGGAGCTTGGTGCACGAATTCCTAAGGGCGTATTGCTTGTGGGCCCTCCGGGTACAGGTAAAACCCTGATTGCCAAGGCAGTGGCTGGTGAGGCAGGTGTGCCATTCTTCTCCATTTCCGGTTCGGATTTCGTGGAGATGTTTGTTGGTGTCGGCGCATCTCGTGTGCGTGATATGTTTGACGAGGCAAAGCATAATGCGCCTTGTATCATTTTTATCGATGAGATTGATGCCGTGGCAAGACGCCGTGGTACCGGAATGGGCGGTGGCCATGATGAGCGTGAGCAGACCCTGAACCAGATGCTGGTTGAAATGGACGGTTTCGGCGTAAATGAAGGCATCATTGTTATGGCAGCAACCAACCGTGTGGATATTTTGGATCCGGCTATTTTAAGACCGGGCCGTTTTGACCGTAAGGTAACCGTAGGCCGCCCGGATGTGAAGGGCAGACGTGAGATACTGGACGTTCATGCAAAGGGTAAGCCAATCGGTGATGATGTGAATTTGGATACCGTAGCGCAGACGACAGCAGGCTTTACCGGTGCGGACCTGGAGAATTTGTTAAACGAGGCTGCAATTCGTGCAGCAAAGGAAAACCGCAGATTTATTACACAGTCGGATATTGAGGCATCCTTTGTTAAGGTGGGCATTGGCGCAGAGAAGAAGAGCCGTGTGATTTCCGATAAGGAAAAGAAAATTACAGCATATCATGAGGCGGGCCATGCAATCCTGTTCCATTTATTACCGGATGTGGGACCGGTGCACACGATTTCCATTATTCCGACAGGAAACGGTGCTGCAGGTTATACCATGCCATTGCCGGAAAAGGATGAAATGTTCAATACCAAGGGCAAGATGCTGCAGCAGATTATTGTAGGTCTTGGCGGTCGTATTGCCGAGGAACTGATTTTTGATGACGTGACCACTGGCGCTTCTCAGGACATTAAGCAGTCCACTGCAATTGCCCGTGCAATGGTTACCAAGTATGGTTTTTCTGAAAAACTTGGTCTGATTGACTATGGCAGTGATGAGGATGAGGTTTTCATTGGCCGCGATTTGGCACGTTCCAGAAACTATGGCGAGAATGTAGCTGGCCAAATTGATGAAGAGGTTAAGCGAATTATTGACGAATGCTATACAAAGGCACGTGCGATGATTGTAGAGCATAGACATATTTTGAATGCTTGTTCTGAACTGCTGATTCAGAAGGAAAAGGTCACCAGAGAAGAGTTTGAGGCTCTCTTTGGCGCATCCAATGCGGAGAAATCCGCTGAATTGGTGTAAAACTATACATAGTGCACAAAAAATATTGGCAAAATTGTGCAAGTTTGTGCACACTTTTGTTAGGAGGGTGGATATATTATTACTTGTAACCCCCCAATACATTATATAGTTTTACTACACCCCATAAGAAAC
>JAZUHV010000256.1:0-8214 GCA_045641925.1 Butyrivibrio sp. | reverse complement strand
AAGCCTGTGAAGTCTTTTTTATGGTTGAGTGCACTATAAAGTTTGCATTCAACTTCCTCATCAATGTTTCTCGCGAAATCCTTATCCTTTTTAAAAGGACGCCCCAATCCCGGTGAACTTACTTCCAGAATGTACGCTTCATCGATGAAATCCAATTCATCCAGTTTATCGCTGAATGGACGACTGACTGCTTCGCAATCATTCACGGTAACGCCACCGGCCTTATCAATATAAGCACGAAGATACTTGTCGGAGCCTTCTTTAACATACTCCAAATCAATCAGTTCGCAATCCTGAGCCTCCACGAAAGGAAGAATTACTTCCGTTGCTTTCGCTTCAATGTCTTCTCGTTTTGCCAATTTTTACTCCTTCCTTGATTGCCATACAAAAAGGTGAGTCCTTTTCGAACTCACCTTTCCTACATATCATATTCAAGTCTTACATAGATTAGCATTAAAAAACAATAAATGCAAGTAATTTCTTATATTTCATGCATTTTTAAATATTCCAAAGCACAAAAAGCCATTTTTTGATAGCCTTCCGCACTTGGATGCAAGTGGTCTCCACTATCGTTCATCCTTGCAAAGGCCTTTGGGTTTGATGCATCCTGCACAGCCTTATCAAAATCAATCACACCATCAACCCTATCGCAGGTACGAATTGCATCATTGAATTCATTCTTTAATTCCTCTCGAAAATCTGCATATGTTCTCCAGCCTTCAATTGGGAGCAAGGTTCCAAGAGCCACTTTATATCCATAAGACTTTGCCAAATTCACATAATACAGTAATCCCTCAAACAATTCCTTACAAGTCGGCAAATCACTCATTGGACGAAATATATTTACATCTTCTCCGACCGGATGAATGATATCATTAATGCCCTGTTGAACAATTACCAAATCCGCACCATCCGTTGGCACCTCATGATTAAAGCGTTTCGTTCCCATTAATCCATAGGACTCATAGGTAATACACGAATACTCACGAAGAATTCTGGGGCCACTTGTAGCCCTTCGAACCACGGATATATGTTCCATTCCGGCATCTTTTAATAATAACTGCAAATCATCCGGCCAATCCTGTGCAGTAATCGAATCTCCATAACACACAACTGCGTGATTTTGTTCCTCAGTCAAAATAGAAATATTACTCAGAAAGTAATAAATATTGGTCTTTTTAGAAATATTCGGATCAAAATCAGTAACCTTTGTGCAATCACCCATTGCATATTGTCCGCCGGATAATGGCCCCTGCATATATACAGAAGAGCGCATCTGGGTATAATCCTTTAAATAAAAACTGACAACCAGCGTCTTATGTCTTTGAACCGGAATTGTAACCTCATCCGAAACAATCTGCTCTCCGGCATCCATTCGTGCTTGTGTCCTTCCTGCAAATAAAACAGGAGTGCTTACACCATCTAACATCACAAATACTTTTTCGATTTGCACGGCTTGTGTGCCACAATAATTATCAAAGGTCAGTCGAATTTTATTTCCGTCAAACGGGCAATAAATCGGGTACCTTAAGGTAATATCCTTAGCATACCCCTCAGGACGATTCTCCGTCACAGACATTGCCGCGCCCCACATGGCTACCCACTTTGTAAACTCTTTTTCCATAGCAAAACCTATTTAATAAAAGCCTTCCGGCTTGTCCTCTTTACGATGATATACCGATTCTGTCACATGCTCCTTGCCAGCCTCAATAATATCCGGTCCACTCTTTGGTACCGGTCCATCCGGCGAATAATGCACATGCGTATACAAATGATCCTGGCAATACTCATAATTGCCCTGACACTTAGAGCAGAAACGGAATACCAACTCGTCACTGTCATGCTCTGTTCTGCCGCAAACTGCACACTTATGCTTACTGGTTACCCCTGCACTATACACGCGCTCGTTTCGTTTGAATTCTCTCACATGCTTACTATAAGCACGCTGCGTCTGCGTCCGGCGGAAACGCTGCAAAATGTATCTTCTCGTGGTAAGGAAAAATACCAGGAAATTAAGCAACGATGCCCCAATGACAATAACTGGAACAAACCAAAATCCAAATTGATTCCAATAAAGAATATTGGCAATCATTTCATATGCAATAAAGCCACCATAAATAAATCCAAGAACTTTAACCTTTATAGGAATAAAGAACATGAGCAAAACCCTATTATCCGGGAAGGTCGCAGCATATGCCAGGAAAATGGACATATTTACATAATAGGTTGTAAACATAGAAAAGATTTGTTGAAATAGTAAAGCTGCGTTTTCATCTGAGGATGAAGCCTCAGCAATCTTTACAGGAAATGCCCAAGTCGCATCTGTCGCATGGAAAACCGTTCCATTAATCGTAATGGTTCCGCCTGCCGGAACATAATACATGTACGCAAAAATTCCATATAAAATAAAACTGCCCAAAATGGTAAAAAGCATACCGGAAAGCAAATACACATTATACTGAAAGTCTCCCCAGGCTTTTTCCAAAGTGCTACCAATGGAAAAATAGAAAAACAGCATTACAACGGCAAAGAAAATATTACTCTCCTTAGGTGGAATCAGTACCCAGCTAGCCAGTCTCCAGACCTGTCCATGTACAATTGCATATGGGTTCAGAGTCATGACTGAAGTAAAATCATGCCCTGTAAACCGACCCGCATATTCCAATACAAAACCGACAACATAACAAATAATCAACACCAGCGTCAAACGTGGTATTGCAAATTTTCCAAATTTCTGCTCGAGCTTAGCCATCCACTTCATATGAGGCACTCCTATTTCTAAAAATCTATTCTTGATTATAAAAATACCACTGATAAAAGTCAAACATCACAACCCTGTTTATACAATTTTAAGATTTTGTATATTTGCTAATAGGCTGATTTTCTTATATAATATTGAAGTTAATGAGAATGCTGATACTATGCCTATTAAGGTAGATACACTTAAGGAGGTACGGCTTTTGCCGCACAGGACAAATGAGTAATATTTATAAATTAGGAATTGATATCGGATCCACTACCGTTAAAGTAGCCCTTTTGGATGCTACAAACGAAGTAGTTTTCTCCGATTATGAAAGACATTATGCAAACATTCAGGAGACACTGGCTTCGCTTCTTTCTAAAGCAAAGGAACAGTTAGGCTCCGTAACCCTGTACCCTGTTATTACAGGTTCAGGCGGATTAACGCTTGCTAATCATTTAGGAATTCCATTCTGTCAGGAAGTTGTAGCAGTGTCATCTGCTCTGGAATTATATGCGCCAAAGACCGATGTCGCTATTGAGCTTGGTGGAGAAGATGCAAAAATTATCTACTTCACCAATGGTGTCGACATGCGAATGAACGGAATTTGTGCCGGTGGTACCGGCTCCTTCATTGACCAGATGGCATCCCTTTTGCAGACCGATGCAACAGGACTGAACGAATATGCAAAGAATTATCAGTGCATTTATCCAATTGCTGCACGTTGCGGTGTATTTGCAAAGACTGATATTCAGCCACTCATCAATGAGGGTGCTACCAAAGAGGATCTGGCAGCTTCCATCTTCCAGGCAGTTGTTAACCAGACGGTTTCCGGACTCGCCTGTGGTAAGCCAATCCGAGGACACATTGCATTCCTTGGTGGCCCATTACATTTCTTATCCGAGCTTCGTCAGGCCTTTATTCGTACGCTTGAATTAACGGACGATTGTATCTTTGCGCCAACCAATTCGCATCTATTTGCCGCCATTGGTTCTGCCTTGGCTTATGATGAAACGGTTACCGTTGAAATCGATGAAGTCATTGCGCGATTGGCTGCAAAAGTCAAGTTGGAATTTGAAGTAGAACGTATGGAACCATTATTTGCCAATGAAGAGGCTTATAATGAATTCATTGCCAGACATGAACAGGCAACAGTTAAGAAAGTCGATTTATCTACCTATCATGGTAATTGTTACATGGGTATTGATGCCGGCTCCACTACTACCAAGGTAGCCTTAGTTGGTGAGGACGGAAACCTTCTCTACTCTTTCTATGACAACAATAACGGTAGTCCATTAGCGACTTCCATTCGCGCCATCGCGGATATCAAGAGTAAACTGCCTTCAGACGCTAAGATTGTTCGTGCCTGCTCCACTGGCTATGGTGAGGCATTAATCAAATCTGCCTTTATGTTAGAGGAAGGTGAGGTTGAAACCGTATCGCACTACTATGCTGCCGCTTTCTTTAATCCTCAGGTGGACTGCATCATCGACATCGGTGGTCAGGATATGAAATGCATTAAGATTAAGGATGGCACTGTCGATGGTGTGCAGTTAAACGAGGCCTGCTCTTCTGGATGCGGTTCTTTCATAGAGACCTTTGCCAAGAGCTTAAATTATTCCGTCAGAGACTTCGCGCAGGCTGCTTTATTTGCCGAGCACCCAATTGATTTGGGTACCCGTTGTACTGTATTTATGAATTCCAAAGTAAAGCAGGCACAGAAGGAAGGTGCTACGGTCAACGATATCTCCGCAGGTCTTGCTTACTCTGTCATTAAGAATGCTTTATATAAAGTAATTAAACTTGCAGATGCCCGAGAACTTGGAAAAAACATCGTTGTTCAGGGTGGAACTTTTTATAACAATGCCGTTTTACGCAGCTTTGAAAAAATTGCAGGTGTAAATGTTATCCGCCCAGATATTTCCGGTATTATGGGTGCCTTCGGCGCTGCATTAATTGCCAGAGAGCGTTACGAGGGTCAGGAAGGCACAATGCTCTCTCTGGATGACATTTTAAATTTAAAATACGAAACCAGTATGACCCGTTGCCAGGGTTGTAATAACCATTGCCTTTTGACCATAAATCAGTTCAGTGGTGATCGTAAGTTCATCTCCGGCAATCGTTGCGAACGTGGTATCGGCTTGGAACGTAATAAGGACCATTTACCAAATCTTTATCAATACAAAATGCAGCGACTCTTCTCCTACAAGTCTCTTTCTAAGGATGAAGCTCCAATGGGCACAGTGGGAATTCCAAGAGTATTAAACATGTACGAGAATTATCCATTCTGGCATACTTTCTTTACAAAATTAGGCTTCCGCGTGGTTGTATCGCCCCCATCCAGCCGTAATTTGTATGAAATGGGTATTGAGTCCATTCCAAGTGAATCCGAATGCTATCCTGCAAAGATGGTACATGGTCACATCACCTGGCTGATTAAGAAAGACATTAAATTTATCTTCATGCCTTGTATTCCATATGAGCGTTGTGAGGATTGTAATACTGACAATCACTATAACTGCCCTATTGTTCAGGCCTATGGTGAAAACATTAAGAACAATATGGAAGAGTTAAAGGAAAACAATGTCGATTTCATGAACCCATTCCTGACCTTTGCCAGCTTAGAGGCTGCAAAGAAGGAACTGGTAAAGGTTTTCTCTCAAAAATTTGCCTTAAAGAAATCCGATATTTCCACCGCAGTCGATGCTGCCTGGGAAGAAATGGCACAATGTCGCAAGGATATTCAGGCCGAGGGAGAAAAGGCACTGAAGTTTATAGAGGAAAATCACAAAAAGGCCATTGTTCTGGCAGGTCGTCCTTATCATGTGGATCCTGAAATCAATCATGGTATTCCGGAATTAATAAATTCCTATGGTCTTGCCGTATTGTCAGAAGATTCCATTGCGCATTTAGGCAAGGTTGAACGTCCACTGATTGTTATGGACCAGTGGATGTACCACTCACGTCTTTATGCCGCAGCGAGCTTTGTGAAAACGCGTGATGATATCGATTTAATTCAGTTGAATTCCTTCGGTTGCGGTTTGGATGCCGTTACAACCGATTGTGTAAATGATATTCTTTCTTCTGGAAATAAGATTTATACAGTATTAAAGATTGACGAGGTAAATAACCTCGGAGCCGCACGTATCCGTGTTCGTTCTTTGATTGCAGCCTTAAAGGTTCGCGAAAAGAAGCAGATGGAGCGAAAAATTGAATCAGCAGCTTATCACAGAGTTGAATATACTAAGGAAATGCAGGATCAGAAGTACACGATTCTCTTCCCACAGTTGTCTCCATTGCATTTTAACCTGTTACAGCCGGCATTAAATTCCTGTGGCTATAACTTTGTAATGCTTCAGAATTTGGAAAAATCCGCAGTAGATGTGGGGCTTCGCTTTGTAAATAATGATGCCTGCTATCCTTCCATCATTCTGACGGGTCAGATTATGGAAGAGGTCCTTTCCGGCAAATATGACTTAAATAAGCTCGCCATTGTTATGACACAAACTGGCGGTGGTTGCCGTGCAAGTAACTATATCGGTTTCATTCGACGCGCATTGGAAAAGGCCGGACTGGCTCATATTCCGGTTATTTCCTTATCTGTGCAGGGTATCGAGAAAAACTCCGGTCTTACCTATTCTCTGACCTTATTAAAGAAGACCGTAATGTCCTTGCAGTTTGGCGATGTATTAATGAATGTTACCAATAGAACGCGTCCTTATGAGACTGAACCAGGCGCCATCAATGCATTGGCAGACCAGTACCGCAAAGAATGGGAAGAATTCATCATACAGCCAAAAGCAAACTTCAAAGGCTTTAATAAGCTGGTTCGTAAGATGGTAAAGGCTTTCGATGAAGTTGAATTATTGGATGTGAAGAAACCAAGAGTCGGTGTTGTTGGCGAAATCCTCGTCAAATTCCATCCACTGGCAAACAACCATATCGTGGATTTATTAGAAAAAGAAGGTGCTGAGGCTGTTGTTCCTGACTTTATGGGATTCTTCCTCTTCTTCGCCTATAATGCACATTTTAAGAAGGAACATTATTCCTATGCAACCAAGAAGGTGATAGGTTCGGATGCCTTTATTAAGGTAATTGAGATGGCTCGTCGCGGTTCAAACAAAGCCCTACGTGAAAGCAAGCGCTTTACTGCCCCGTCTACCATCGATAAGATGCAGGAATTGTCTAATGAATATGTTTCTGCAGGAACACAGACTGGTGAAGGCTGGTTATTAACCGCAGAAATGATTGAACTCTTAAACAGTGGCATTGAAAATATTGTTTGCTGTCAGCCTTTTGGCTGCTTGCCAAACCACATCGTCGGCAAAGGTGTTATTAAGGAGATCCGCAGAGGGAATCCACAGGCCAATATCATTGCCATCGACTACGATGCTGGTGCCAGCGAGGTAAACCAGTTAAATCGTGTTAAGATGATGTTAACCAACGCACAAAAGAAAATGAAATAAAATATAGAGGTATGCTCCGCAATCAATATTATACGGAACATACCTCTTTTTTATTCTGTTATTTTAATATAGGTTTTTTCAAAAATTTCCCGGTTGATGACATATACATCCTTAATATCATCCTCACGAATTGCCAACGCATCTCCAGGCTTTCCAAGATAATATCGTTCCTTATCCCACTCCGTGAAGACTTTCACGCGATGGTCTAACGGCTTTGCATAAATAGAAACCTTTCCCATTGCCATACAGGCTCTGGCATGCTTAATCAAACCGATTCGCATACCATTCTTACTATCTATCAATTCCGGACGGTAACGAAAATATGGATTATAATCTTTATCCAGAAACTCATAATTGGCTTTAAACTTTTCTTCCGTGATTGGATATATTTCTCCAGTGAGGCCAAT
The DNA here is from genome assembly GCA_045641925.1 of Butyrivibrio sp. Taxonomy (GTDB): domain Bacteria; phylum Bacillota; class Clostridia; order Lachnospirales; family Lachnospiraceae; genus Eshraghiella. The sequence goes on along the minus strand of JAZUHV010000256.1, from coordinate 601 downwards.
CATAATATAAGTATTTTTTTCTATGGTAATTTCCTGGTCACCCTCAAGTGCACGAACAACGACCGTCTGGTTTTCTTCTGCCACATCCGTCCCCTTAACAAAACCCATTTCAAATGGAATTTTCTTATATCGTTCGCAGCCCGTAACATCCGCCTGATATGTTGACACATCAATAATCTCTGTATCCTCGAAATATGACCTTAGACGGGCATTTAGGGTATTTACCGCATTCTCACCCACTAACGAAACAAAACCGCCTGCTTTGTCCAAATGACCGCCACCATTGCCGATGCCTTCGGTCAGATAAGCAGCCAGTTCATTGGCCATTACCTCTCGCACACAGCTTCTTACAGAAAGCTTTGTGCCAAATTCCTGCAGGGAATATACAAGGCAGGCATTTACCACGTCCACTTCCAGAATCATATCACTAATCATCCCCAAAATATTTGGGTCGCAGGGTTTAGCCTCTACAATTGCATATTTGTATTTTTCATCAAAATAATAATGCATCAATGCATCGCCCGCAATTTCAATCTCGGAAAGAGAAATATTCGCATTACGAAACATACGAATATAAGATGCACGATAATGGGCATCATCC
>JAZUHV010000255.1:0-6300 GCA_045641925.1 Butyrivibrio sp. | reverse complement strand
TATGGTCAGGATGATCGTGTATGTGCCTATACCTCATTGGTAGCTATGTTAGAGACCAAGGAGCCTGAGTACACCACCGTTTGTCTGCTGGTAGATAAGGAAGAAATCGGATCTGTTGGTGCAACCGGTATGCAGAGCCATTTCTTTGAGAATATGGTAGCAGAGGTGATGAACTGTGCTGGAGAGTATTCAGAGTTAAAGCTTCGCCGTGCACTTGCAAACTCTATGATGCTTTCTTCTGATGTAAATGCGGGCTTTGATCCAAACTTCCCATCTGTATTTGAGAAGAAGAATACTTCATTCTTAGGCAGAGGCGTTGTATTCTCCAAGTTTACGGGTTCCCGCGGAAAGTCCGGAAGTAACGATGCCAATGCGGAGTATATCGCAAAGATTCGTGCAGCAATGGAGCGCGATAAAGTTGCTTACCAGATGGCTGAACTTGGTAAGGTTGATGTGGGCGGCGGCGGAACCATCGCTTATATCTTAGCTGCATATGGTATGGAGGTCATTGACTGTGGTGTAGCGGTTCTTTCCATGCATGCACCATATGAAGTAACTTCTAAGATTGATGTTTATGAGACAATGAGAGCGTACCTTGCGTTCTTAAAGTAATTTGAGGATTCAACAATGAAGTGGAAGAAATTTACCATTACGACAACGACGGCAGCAGAGGATCTGGTCAGTGGAATGCTGATGGAGCTCGGTATGCAGGGCGTTGAAATTGAGGATAATATCCAGCTCTCCGAGGAAGATACCAAGGCAATGTTTGTGGACATTCTGCCAGAACTTCCACCGGATGAGGGAATCGGAAAGGTCAGCTTTTATTTGGAGGTGACCGAAGACGGTGTGCAATATCCAGAGGGAATTGCGGATGAAGCGGACATGCGTCAGCAGATTCACGAGGGCCTTTGGGAATTGGAGGATTTCGTTCCGACTGGTGCAGGAAGCATTGAGGCGGACGAGACCGAGGACAAAGACTGGATTAACAACTGGAAACAGTATTTTAAGCCATTTAAGGTGAATGATATTGTTATTAAGCCTACCTGGGAAGAAGTTCCAGAGAATATGACTGGTTCCATGGTTGTAAATATTGATCCTGGTACCGCTTTCGGTACGGGTTCACATGAGACCACACAGCTTGTCATTAAGCAGATGGCCAAGTTTGTGAATGCGTCTACGGATTTATTAGACGTTGGAACCGGTAGTGGTATTCTTTCCGTCATTGGTTTGATGCTTGGCGCGACCCATGCGTTGGGTACGGATTTGGACCCAAATGCGATTGTGGCAACGCAGGAAAACATGGATGCGAACGGAATTGACGCGTCCAAATATGAGGTCATTGAGGGCAATATCATCGATGACCAGAAGATTAAGGATTATGTCGGTTACGAGAAGTATGATGTGGTGACTGCTAATATACTGGCGGATATCATCATTCCTTTACTTCCGGAGCTGCTTCCACATATGAAAGTCGGCGCTGTGCTTATTACATCCGGCATCATTGATATGAAGGAAGAGCAGGTAAAAGCTGCATTTGCGAAGCTGCCTGATTACGAAATCATAGAAACCACTTATCAGGGTGAGTGGGTATCCATCACCGCAAAGCGTGTGAAATAGGAGCTGCATGAATCGTTTTTTTGGTAAATCTGAAAATATAAAAGCGGACAGCATTCTCATTGACGGCGATGACGTGAACCACATGAAAAATGTTCTTCGTCTTCGTATCGGCGAAGAAGTGATGGTGAGCGGTGGCAATAATCAGGATTATCTTTGTAAGATTTCGGAGTATACGCCGGATGGGGCTGTACTGGAAATTCTTGATGTGAAGGAATCTGACAAGGAATTGTCTACGCGTGTGCACTTGTTTCAGGGTCTCCCAAAGGGAGATAAAATGGAACTGATTATTCAAAAATGTGTGGAACTGGGCGTTTATGAAATTATTCCGGTTTCTATGAAACGCTGTGTGATGAAGTTAGAAGAGAAGAAAGCGGCCAGCAAGATTGCACGTTGGCAGGCAATTGCAGAAAGTGCGGCAAAGCAATCCGGACGCGCCATGATTCCGCAGATTCATTCGCAGATGACGATGAAACAGGCACTTTCCTATGCATCTGAAATGGATGGAGGAATGATTCCATACGAGCTTGCCGAAGGTATGGAAGCTACGAAGGATGCAATTGCCAATTTAAAACCAAATACCGACATCGCGATTTTTATTGGCCCAGAGGGTGGCTTTGAGGTGGATGAGGTTACGGCTGCAGAGGCAATTGGACTCACAAAGGTAAGCCTTGGTAAGCGAATTCTTAGAACGGAAACGGCAGGCTTTACCATTATGGCGATTATTATGTATCATTTAGAAACCCTGTAAAAGGGATTGAGGCATAGTCATGGAATGTTATTTGGACAATTCGGCAACCACTCGTGTGAGCGAGGACGTTGCACAATACATGGTGAAGATTATGACAGAGGATTTTGGCAATCCTTCCTCCATGCATCAAAAAGGCGTGGAAGCAGAACGCTATCTTCGTGAAGCAAAGGAAATCTTTGCTAAAATTCTTCGTTGTAATGAAAAGGAGATTATATTTACCTCTGGCGGTACAGAGAGTGATAACACGGCGATTCTCGGAAGTGCGATGGCCAATCATCGCAGGGGAAAGCATTTGATTACTACACGCATAGAACATCCGGCAGTTTTGGAAACCTTTGAGTACCTGGCAAAGCAGGGCTTTGAGGTAACGTATATGGATGTAAACGAAAAGGGAATTGTTGAAGAGGAAACCTTAAAGGCTGCGCTTCGTGAGGATACGATTTTCGTTTCTATTATGTATGTGAATAATGAAATCGGTTCTGTACAACCAATTGCAAAGCTTGGAAAAATCATTAAGGATTATAATCCTGAAATTGTATTTCATGTGGATGCAGTACAGGCTTTTGGAAAGTATAAAATTCTGCCAAATAAGGAATATATTGATTTACTATCCATTAGCAGTCATAAGATTCACGGACCGAAGGGTGTCGGTGTTCTGTATGTGAAGGACAAAACAAAGATTAAGCCGATTGTTTATGGCGGCGGCCAGCAAAAGGGCTTCCGCTCCGGCACAGAGAATGTTCCGGGCATTGCCGGCATGGCGAGAGCAGCTAAGAATTTATATGACCATTTCGATGAAGAAGTGGACAGATTATATGAATTAAAAGCCTATTTTGTGAAGAAGATTCAGGAAATCGAGGGAACAACTGTACATGGCCTGACCGACAGAGATTCCGCTCCACATGTTGTAAGTGTTGGCTTTGAAGGCATTACGAAGAGTGAAGTGCTATTACATGCATTGGAGGACCAGGGAATCTATGTGTCCTCTGGTTCAGCCTGTGCAAGCAATCATCCGGCCTTAAGCGGTACATTACAGGCAATCGGTGTAAATAAAGAACTTTTGGTATCTACCTTACGTTTTAGTTTCTCAGTGGAAACTACGAAGGAGCAGTTAGATTACACCATTGATACTCTTTTGAAATTATTACCGGTATTACGCAAATACCGTCCTCATTAAAGGAGAAATTATGTATAAAGCTTTTTTGATTAAATACGGAGAAATCGGTACAAAGGGAAAGAATCGTTATGTTTTTGAGGATGCGCTGATGCGCCAGATTCGTCGTGCCTTAAAGCGTGTGGAAGGAACCTTTGTGGTTTCAAAAGAGGATGGCCGCATTTATGTGGACACCGAGGGTGATTACGATTATGATGGCACCATTGCTGCATTGCAGACGGTTTTTGGTATTCTTTGGATTTGTCCAATGATGCAGGTGGATGACAATGGCTTTGACGATTTGGCTGTTCAGGTTTGCAAGTATTTAAAGGATATTTATGGCGATGAAAAGAAGACCTTTAAGTGCTTTGCAAGACGTGCCAGAAAGAATTATCCAAAGAATTCCATGGAAATTTGTATGGATATGGGCGAAAAGATTCTGGATGCATATCCGGAGCAGTTCACTGTGGACGTTCACAATCCTGAAATTGAGTTAAATATTGAAATCAGAAGTCGTGTGAATATTTATTCCGAGTTTATTCCTGGCCCGGGAGGAATGCCTGTTGGAACCAATGGAAAAGCAACCTTATTGCTTTCTGGTGGTATTGACAGTCCTGTTGCCGGCTATATGATTGCAAAGCGCGGTGTTGTTATTGATGCAGTGTATTTCCATGCTCCACCATACACTTCAGAACGCGCAAAGCAGAAGGTTGTAGATCTTGCAAAGCTGGTTGCCAGATATTCTGGACCAATCAATCTACATGTGGTTAATTTCACAGATATTCAGCTCTATATCTATGACCAGTGCCCACATGATGAGCTGACCATTATCATGCGTCGATACATGATGAAGATTGCAGAGCATTTTGCGAAGGAAGAGGACTCTCTAGGATTAATTACGGGAGAGAGTATCGGACAGGTGGCTAGCCAGACCATGCACAGTCTTGCTGTAACGAATGAGGTCTGCACATTACCAGTGCTTCGTCCGTTGATTGGTATGGATAAGCAGGAGATCATCAATATCTCTGAGAAGATCGGAACCTACGAGACCAGTATTTTGCCATTTGAGGATTGTTGTACTATTTTCGTGGCAAAGCATCCAGTGACGAAGCCAACACTCAAGTCCATTGTGAAATCAGAACGCAATTTGAATGAGAAGATTGATGAACTAATGAAGGTTGCTATCGAGACAACCGAGAAAATTTGGATCGAGTAAATCGGAAGAATACAATAAAAGAGCCGGTATTGCATTCAATACCGGCTCTTCATGTGAACATAATCGAACGAATTAAACGATATATGGCTTCAGAATCTCAAGAATCTGAGTAGCATCGTCAGCGTGGATGTTTAAGTCAATTGGCTTAGATAAGTCAAGAGAGAAAATACCCATGATGGACTTTGCGTCGATCACGTATCTTCCGGATACAAGATCGAAATCGCTATCAAACTTAGCGATATCGTTAACGAAGGACTTAACCTTCTCGATTGAGTTCAAAGAAATCTGTACAGATGTCATTAGTGAAATACCTCCCATAAATAAAGTTTTTATAGTTATATAGTACCTTTTGCATGGGTAGGTGTCAATATTCCTTTTTCACAAAAATGATACCCTTATATAGGAGAAATACCATAATTATGATACGATGTGCACTACATAATTTAGGCTGTAAGGTAAATTCATACGAAACACAGGCCATGCAGAGGATGCTTTCTGATGCAGGTTATACAATTGTGCCATTTGGGGAAGAAATCGCAGATGTATATGTGATTAACACCTGTAGCGTTACGAATATTGCAGACCGTAAGTCTCGTCAGATGATTCATAAGGCGAGAAAATTGAACCCTGATGCCGTGGTGGTGGCGACGGGATGCTATGTTGAATCGGCAGGAGCCAAGGGCGAAGTAGATGAAGATATCGACCTTGTTATTGGTAATAATGAGAAGAGTAAGCTTTTGGAGCTTTTAAATTCATATTTTGAAGCGCTGGACCGCCCGATTGAAAGAGAAGCTATTAAAGAAGTGAGAAGCTTCGATGAAATGGAAATTGATGGACCGGAGGAACATACACGTGCCTATGTGAAGATTCAGGATGGCTGTAATCGCTTCTGCACGTATTGCATTATCCCTTATGTGAGGGGAAGAATCCGTAGCCGGAGTGCGGAGGATGTGGTAGCGGAGATTCGCAGAATTGCGGCAAGCGGCTGCAAGGAGGTCGTGCTGACTGGAATTCATCTGTCATCCTATGGCCTGGACTGTGCGGATGGTAGCATGCTTTTGATTGATGTGATTGAGGCAGTGAACGCGATTGAGGGTATCGAGAGAATTCGCTTAGGATCCCTAGAACCACGTATTGTGACGGAGGATTTTGTGAAAAGACTCGTGGCCTGCGAAAAGGTTTGCCCACATTTTCACCTGTCATTACAAAGTGGCTGCGACAGTGTGCTTTCTCGCATGAACCGTAAATATACCACTGAGGAATTCTTAGAGGGAGTGAACATTCTAAGACGTTTCTATACGAAGCCTGCCATTACCACGGATGTTATTGTAGGCTTCCCACAGGAGACGAAGGAAGAGTTCGAGACAACAAGAGCATACCTTGAGAAGGTGCGCTTCTACGAGCTTCATGTATTCAAGTATTCTAGACGCAAGGGCACAATGGCCGATGCGATGAGCGGACAACTGACGGACCGTGAGAAGAGTGCACGAAGCGGTGTCCTGTTAGCTCTCGATGAGAGGCTGTCCATGGAATATCGCGAGAGCTATATAGGGGAGACTGTGAAGG
>JAZUHV010000254.1:0-6042 GCA_045641925.1 Butyrivibrio sp. | reverse complement strand
TGGCCTCCGACTTGATACCGTTACCTGATTGAACGGAATTTCAATTCCGGCCGCATCCAGTGCCTCTTTATATTCTTCTAAAAGGTCATAGCGCACTGGCCAGTAATTCTCTGTTTTCACCCAGGTTTTTACGATAATTGTGATTTGGCTATCGCCAAGTTCGTCCACAACAATTTGCACTGGCTCATTCTGAAGAATTCGCCTGTCATTCTTAACTACCTTCATTAAAGCCTTACGGGCAGCCTTAATATTGGACTCATAGGCAATTCCCACCTTCAAATCCACACGGCGCTTTTCCTGTTTGGTAAAGTTTGTCAAACTGGAATTTGCCAGTGTTCCATTAGGTATTACAATGGTTTTATTGTCAAAGCTGACAATTTTGGTATAAAACAAATCGATGCCGATAACGGTTCCTTCGTTATGATGCGTATCCTCATAAATATAATCACCAATCACAAATGGCTTGAATAATAAAATCAATACACCACCTGCGAAATTTGATAAGCTTCCCTGTAAAGCCAAACCAATGGTCAGTCCCGCAGCAGATAATGCAGCTATGAAGGATGAGGTTGGAATACCAAGGATTCCGATTATAACGACCACCAAAAGTGCATACAATGCAAATTTAATCAGTGAGCTTAAAAACTTGCCCACAATCGGCTCGATTTTGGATTTGTTCATGGCCTTGGAAATCAATTTGCTGGCCCAGGAAATCAGGCGAAGTCCAATCACCAGTACCAGTATGGCAATCAATAAATTTTTGCCAAAGGTAAAGAACCATTTAACAACCGATTCCCATATATTTTTCCAATTTTCAGAGGAAAAGAAACTCGTTGCTGTTGAACCAATTGTACTCAAAAAAATCATAAACTACTCCTGCACGCGAAATACCATAACTGCCATCGGTGCTATATTCACGCAAATTGAATTTTTTCTATTTCCACAGTTTTCTGCTTTCGCAGTCACTGCACGCTTATTTACTACATTGCTTCCGCCAAAGCTCTCTGCATCAGAATTAAAGATTTCCTTGTACTTGCCGGCATGTGGCACACCAAGCTTGAATTTATTATAGGAAACCGGCGTAAAATTCGCAACCACGAAGAATTCCGTTCCATCAGAAGCTCTACGAACAAAGGAAAGAATGCACTCTTCTGCAGAGGTTTTATTCACCCACTCAAAGCCTTTTTTCTGCAGATCCAATTCATAAAAAGCAGGTTCCTTTGCACGAAGTGTGGCAAGTGCCTCCTCCATAGCATGAAAGCATGTATGGTCCAATCCAATAGATTTTGCTTCATATATAAATTTCTTACCTGGTGCTAACTGTAACAGAGAATAGATTGCACGAAGATTTGCAAGCCGTGCATCTGCATCATCCCCTGGCATACGCTTTAACAAAGAATTCCAGCCATGGCGCAGTTCATCATGTGAGAAACCAATCAATGCCTCCTCTTTTGCCGACTGCAGAAGACTGTTCACCAAAGTCTGATAGCGTCCCTTTCTAAACAAAGGATCACACTCCAGGAAAAAGATTGCCTTCTGTCCCCAGGCAGCATTCCACTTCAAATCAAATCCAAGACATCCATTCACTCCGGCTTTTCCAATGATGGAAGCATACTCCGAAGAAGCCTTGGCAATCAAAATTGCACCAGATACCGCTTTCTTAAGCGTTGCATTTAAATCCTGTAAAAAAGCAATCGCTTCCAGATTCTCATTACCGCCAAACTCATTGGCAATCCAAGTACCATCAGCTTTACCATAGTCTAAATACAGCATCGTATCTACTGCATCCATGCGCAATCCATCCAAATGATACTCCTTGAGCCAGTACAAAGCATTGGATTTCAAAAATGATGCAACCTGTGGTGAGGAATATTTAAAATTTAACATTCCCCAGGCGTTTTCACCCTGTCTGCTATCCTGATGCTCAAAAAGAGCTGTTCCATCAAATTTAGCAAGGCCATTTTCATTCTTTGGAAAATAAGAAGGCACCCAGTCCATCAATACGCCAAAGCCAGCCTGATGTAATGTATCTACAAGCTTCTTAAAATCTCCTGGCATTCCATACCGTGAAGTCGGACCAAAGTACCCCGTTGTCTGATAGCCCAGGGAAGGAACATCATAATGCTCCATAATTGGCATAAAATCCACATGAGTATAGCCATTCTTTTTCAAAAAATCAATTAAAGATGGCGCAATATTCGTATAGGTTGCATTCTCCATCCATCTTCCGATGTGTACCTCTAAAACAGACATTGCGGATTTCTTCAGGTTCTGCTTAGCACGGGATTTAATATAATCCGCATCCTGCCATTCATACGCATCCTGCTCATATACAATACTTGCTAAATCTGGGCAAACCTCAGCAGTGCGTCCAAACGGATCGGATTTGTGAACAACGATTCCACCCTTTTGTAACACCTCAAATTTATATAAGTCACCCGTTTTTAGACCTGGTACAAAAAGTTCAAATATCCCAAATTCTTTTGATAGTTCCATTGGGTTTGCTGCGCCATTCCAATGATTGAAATCACCAACAACGCTGACGCGACGGGCATTTGGAGCCCAAACAGTAAACAGTACGCCTTCTTCACCATTCACCTTCATAGCATGTGCCCCTAAAAGCTCCTGCGCCTGAACAGATTCGCCACTAAGGAAGCTATTTGCTGCTTTTTCCGATATCAGAGATGGCATATCATACAGTTCAGGAGCCTCCACCTTACTGCCATCTGCCATTTCATAAATAAAGCTGTGTGCAAAAATTTCCTTGGCTTTACAAAGCACTGCAAAGAAACCCGCTTCGTCCACAAGCTCCATCTTAGTGGTTTTACCATCAGAAAGCTTTATGGATGCCTTAATTGCGCCTGGCATAAAACTTTGTACCAGGATTCCGCCCTTGACCTTTGTCGAGCCCAATATTGACTTAGGATTAGATAAATCCGCATAAACAATGCCTTCGATATCTGGCCAGTTCATTAATTGATACAATGTCTGATTCATACTCTTCTCCCTATTCTTCAATGCGATGGATGAATAAACCACTACGTAATTTTGGTTCAAACCAGGTGGATTTTGGAGGCATCAAAAGACCTGCGTCTGCCACTGCAAAAAGCTCCGCAATGGAAGTCGGATACATGGAAAAGGCAACGGTCATATCCTCAGATACGCGACGTTCCAGCTCTCCCAGGCCTCGGATTCCGCCAATAAAATCAATACGCTGATCCACTCTTGGATCGCCAATTCCAAGAATCGGTGCCAATAAATGATCCTGTAAAATAGCTACATCCAAGCCATCTACCGGGTGACTGCTTCGAATCTCACTCTTCGCGGTCAAAATATACCAGGTACCTTCCAAAAGCATTCCAAATGAACCTTTTTCCTCTGGATACAGGCTTTCACTGCCCATTTCTTTTATGTCGAATTTTTCTGAAACTTTGGATAAGAACTCCTCTTTTGAAAGACCATTCAAATCCTTTACCACACGGTTGTATGGCATAATCATCAGCTCTTCATCTGGGAATAATACCGACAGGAAGGAATTAAACTCTTCTGTGCCATGGTAATCCGGATAAGCTTCTCTTCTCTTTAATCCAACCTTCACAGCGGATGCCGCTCTATGATGACCATCTGCTATATATAAATCCGGGACCTTTTTGAAAGCCTCACAAATTGCCGCATTGGTTTCTACACCATTCACCTTCCAAACACGATGTGAGATGCCATCGTCAGCCGTAAAATCATAAATCGGTGCGGTATTCTTCACCATCGAAACCAAATCCCTCAGCGCATCATTCGCACGATATGCCAAAAAAATCGGTCCAGTCTGCGCACTCATACGGTCCACATGATGTATGCGGTCCAGTTCTTTGTCCGCACGCGTATTCTCATGCTTTTTTATGACATCATTCTGATATTCATCAATGGAGGCACAAGCCACAATTCCAGTCTGCTTACGGCCATCCATTGTCAATTCATACACATAATAGCAGGAGTCTTCATCACTGATAAAGGTTCCATCTGCTAATTCTTTCTCAAACAATTCTCTTGCCTTATCATAAACACAATCAGCATAGGTATCCACCTCGTCCGAAAATTGCGTTTCTGCGCGGTCAATGTTTAAAAAGGATAAAGGATGCCCCTGTACCTTTAAAACAGCCTCCTTGCGGTTATAAACGTCATACGGAAGTGCTGCGACCTCAGAAGCGATTGCTTCCTTCGGGCGCACACATCGAAATGCTTTTACGTTTGCCATAATCTGCTCCTTTGTCTATGTAATGAAAGAAGCGCCATTACGAATACTCATAATGGCGCATCATTTTTAATGAAATTCGAATTAACGAATTACGCGTACCTTTAAGATGCCTTCCTTTTCGGAAATTTCCTTTGCAATGTAGAATGCATCTGCCTTATCAATATCTAACAAGGTGTATGCATATTCGCCACGGCTCTGGTTCATCATCTTCTCGATGTTAATTCCTGCAGCACCAAATGCGGTAGAAAGACCAGAAATAACGTTTGGTGCATTCTTATGTAAAACACCGATACGTCCTGCTGTGGTAGGAACGCCCATATCCAATGCAGGGAAGTTAACGGAATTCTTAATGTTACCGTTTTCGATGTAATCACGAATCTGAAGAACAGCCATTACTGCACAATTGTCTTCGGACTCTTCAGTAGAAGCGCCAAGATGAGGGAATGCAATTACATTCTTTGCATTTGCAATCTTAGGAGTTGGGAAGTCTGTTGCATACTTTGCAATCTTTCCACTCTCTAATGCTGCAATCATATCATCATCATTTACCAAAAGATCTCTTGCAAAATTTAAGATAACAACACCATTCTTCATTAAGGTGATGGTGTCTCTGTTAATCATGCCCTTGGTATCATCCAAAAGAGGAACGTGTACAGAGATAAAATCGCAGGTCTTGAAGATGTCATTACGATCCTTCACAATCTTTACGTTGCGGCTTAATGCCAAAGCGTTGTTTACGGAAAGGAACGGATCACAACCGATTACTTCCATACCAAGTGCGCTGGCCGCATTTGCAACCAATACACCAATGGCACCAAGACCAATAACACCCAGCTTCTTTCCCTGGATTTCGGTTCCGGCAAATTTGCTCTTTGCCTTCTCCATGGTCTTACCAATGTTTTCATCGTCCTTATTTTCTGCTACCCAGGCATTTCCACCAATCAAATCACGGGAAGCCATTAACATAGCAGCAACCACCAGCTCCTTTACACCATTTGCGTTGGCACCGGGAGTATTAAATACGACAATACCCTGATCTGCACAACGGTCCAAAGGAATGTTATTAACACCGGCACCGGCTCTTGCGATAGCAACTAGCTTGTCAGAAAATTCCATCTCGTGCATAGCTGCAGAACGAACTAAGATGGCATCTGCCTCTGCTGCGTTCTCAACCTTTTCATAATCTGCACTTAAACGATCCAAACCAATCTGAGAGATTGGATTTAAGCAATTATACTGAAACATTTCTTTACTCCTATTCGTATTCGACTCTTAAGAATTCTTCTCTTCGAATTCCTTCATGAAAGCAACCAACTTCTCTACACCCTCGATTGGCATAGCGTTGTAAATAGAAGCTCTCATACCACCAACAGAACGATGGCCCTTCAGGTTTTCAAAGCCTGCAGCCTTTGCTTCCTTAACAAACTTAGCATCCAGTTCTTCGTATCCGGTTACGAATGGAACATTCATTAAAGATCTGTCTTCTGGACGAACAGTTCCCTTGAAAAGCTTGCTCTGATCCAGGAAATCATAAAGAATCTTAGCCTTCTTTTCATTATGAGCCTGCATAGCAGTTAAGCCGCCCATCTTCTTGATCCACTTGAATACCTTGCCGCAGATGTAAATACCATATGCAGGTGGGGTATTGTAAAGAGAATCATTATCTGCATGAATCTTGTAGCGTAACATGGTTGGAGTTCCAGGAAGAACATCCTCGGTAACCAAATCTTCACGAATGATAACAATAACAACACCAGCAGGACCAACATTCTTCTGAACACCGCCGTAGATCA
>JAZUHV010000253.1:0-2663 GCA_045641925.1 Butyrivibrio sp. | reverse complement strand
CTCTGGCTTAACCGGCCGTAAGATTATCGTTGATACCTATGGTGGAGCTGCCCGTCATGGTGGCGGCGCATTCTCCGGCAAGGATTGCACAAAGGTAGATCGTTCCGCAGCTTATGCAGCAAGATATGTTGCAAAGAATCTGGTTGCCGCAGGTCTTGCAGACCGCATCGAAATTCAGTTATCTTATGCAATCGGTGTTGCACGTCCTACCTCCATCCATGTGGAGACCTATGGCACCGGAAAGCTTTCCGATGAAAAGATTGTGGATATTATTCGTGAGAATTTCGATCTTCGTCCTGCAGGCATCATTAAGATGCTTGATCTTCGTCGTCCAATCTATAAGCAGACTGCAGCTTATGGTCACTTTGGAAGAAATGATTTAGACCTGTCCTGGGAGAAATTGGATAAGGTTGATGCCTTAAAGAAATATTTATAAATCAAAAAGAGAATGCCTTGGCACATGAAATTTGTGCCAAGGCATTTTTTATGTTATTGCTCTTTCTAGAAGCGAGTGGAATCCGCCACGCCTCTCTGTTTCATGGCTGGGCAAGGATGTGTATGTCCCGGACCAAAAGCACACTCCGGACAATGGAGACACCTCGCATAAGGCGCATCCTCTAAAATCGCCTCTGTAAATGCAGGGTCAGCCAGTAGTCCGCGGCCCAAATCCACAGCATCCACCAGTTCATGATCAAACATGTATCGAACCTCATCCGGAGTCGAAAAACCATTTACCGCAGAGACAGGAACACGACCCTTGAAATGCTCATGCATCAGTACGCCCAAAGCTGCGGTACGATTGAATGGAAGGCTCTCATCATACTCCATATCCTCCAAAGAGTGAATTCCACCGGAAACCTGCAAAAAGTCACAGCCAGCCTTCACGTAACACTCCGCCACCTCAAGGGCATCCTCATAATTGGGATCACTACCCGAGATTCTGGCAGAGATAATAAAATCCTCCCCACAGGCTTTACGGATTTCTTCAATAATCTCCGCACCAAATCGTGCACGATTTTCCACACTACCGCCATATTCATCCGTTCTTTGATTCACTTCGGAAGCGAAATCATTGATTAAATAAGAGTGACAGGCATGCAACTGAACACCATCATATCCGGCCTTCTTCGCACGAACTGCCGCCTCCACAAATTGTGAAATAACCTTTTTGACGTCCTCATGCGTCAGCTCAACAGCCTCCACAGCCTTTCCCCAATGATTCCAGATTACCTTCGTCGGAGAGGTCAGCGGGCCACATTCCGGATGCGTTGCCAGACCACCATGATGAATTTGCGGAATCACCAGTGCTCCATGCTGGTGCACGGCCTCCACCAGTCTTTTATGTCCCTCAATTTGTTCATCGTTCCAAAGGCCTAACTGTCTTGGGTCCAGTCGCGCTTCCTCAGCTATACAGGTAGCTTCCACAACAATTAAACCACACTGATGTGCCGCACGTTCTGCGTAATGACGCACATACTCTTCTGTTACCATGCCATCATCCGATGCATAAAATTTGACAGTTGGTGCCATTGTGATTCTGTTTTTTGCTATTTTTTTACCAATCTGAAGCGGTGTACCAGCTTGCGGCCGCTTCTGCGCCTTTTTTAAGTCTATTCGATTACAAATTGCCTGTAATAGCATGTGATTTGCATATATTCCCATACTCAAGTAACCTCTCTTGTGCTATGATAATTTTAATATATCACACTTACCGGAGGAAACCAATGCGTCCCATTCAACTAGTAGCCTTGCCTTGTCTTTGCGTCGATGTATTTGACGGGACCGATCAGATACTTCCCGGCGGTGAGGCATTAAATTTTGCAGCACAAGCATGCCGTTTTCCCGAAATACAGGTCAGCCTTTTAGGCATCATCGGTAAGGATACCTATGCGCAAAGCATTTTAAATTCCATTGCTGAATTTCCTATAGATGCATCACAGGTTCGGGTAAATGAAGCCTATCCAACTGCTTCAAACTACACCTATCTCACACCAGAGGGCGACCGATATTATCACGAAGATTCCTGGGATGGGCGCATTTTTGATGGTCAGAAGCTGACTCCTGCCGAAATCGATACCATCTGCCATGCAGATGTGGTCTTTGTCAATTTCTGGGCCTTCTGTTTTCGAGAAATCATTGCGTTAAAGAAGACGCATTCCTTTCGGCTTGCCGTAGATTTTGATGTGTATCGTAATTTTGACGATATGGAGCAATATGCGCCATATGTGGATTATTTTATGATTAGTGGCAGCGAGGAGTTTCTGCCAATCTTTGAGAATTTCTCCAAAAAATATGACGGATTATTTAATATGAGTCTCGCCGAGCGTGGCAGTGTCACCTACGAGCATGGCCATGTACATCAGGTAAAAGCAGTTCCCGTAAAGGCTGTAATAGATACTACTGGTTGCGGAGATGCTTATCATGCAGGTTTTGTCTGCGCACATATGTTGGGCGAGTCCATTGAGGCAGCCATGCAAAAAGGCTCCGAAATCGCCTCTGAGGTTCTTTCCCACTATGGTGGATTCTAACGCAATATAAATATATAAAAAGGTGCGCACGAATATCTGTACCGACCCCAAAAAGTTAGACCTAAAAATCTAACGATTGGAGGTCGGTATTTTTATGGCAAAATATCCATATGAGTTTAAGAAACAACTAGTTAT
>JAZUHV010000252.1:0-14251 GCA_045641925.1 Butyrivibrio sp. | reverse complement strand
TCTTTTACTACTTCTGCGACTTTTTTACGCCATTCTTCATCAAATTCTTTTCCAGCGTAAATGTCATTAAGGCTCTTACAAATAAAACTAATA
Organism: Butyrivibrio sp.; assembly: GCA_045641925.1. GTDB lineage: Bacteria > Bacillota > Clostridia > Lachnospirales > Lachnospiraceae > Eshraghiella. The sequence goes on along the minus strand of JAZUHV010000252.1, from coordinate 14,158 downwards.
GCACCACCTATTCCAGGCAATTCATTTTCGTTTGCCTGTTCATTTCTTGGTTCTTCAGCGATCTTCACGTGTAGAATTAAATGCTCTAACAAATTGCAATATACTAATCTATCCGCCTTCTGATATTCAAATGGATTAGCAGATGCATATTTATCATTACTGAGCATAATTGCCTTATCCTCATCAATGTGATGGCAGAACAATCCTTCGCTGGTTCTTGAAATTAATGGATTCTTCTGAGTACAAGCGATGTCTTTGAAATAGTTGCATTTTACCCTTCCATATTTACTTAACAAAGAATCAACTATTTCCTCGTATTGATGAGTCATATATATACGATACTCTGACAATCTAGATTGATCCATTGATTTTATGTTTTCCTCGATAAAAGTTATTTCCATATCTGACAATCCATACTTGGCATACAACTGTTCATCAATCTGCGTTATGGTTTTTGTCCAATCTATTTCAGAATCCTCATCAAAATTTTGAATAGGTATATTTTGCCATACTTCTCTTGAATTATTCTGAGTAACCTTTAATGTACCTAATAAAAGACGAGCAAATTTTGTTTTAATGTACTTTTCACAATTAATTGCTTCAATCTCTTTATCAAAAGAACCTATACTTATAAATGTTTGAGTATGGCAAGTGTTTGGCCCCCCAACAATTGGTTCTGTTAGTTTTTCGCCCATTTTTCCAGTTCCATTAACACCTGCCAGAAAAATTTTATATTTATCCAAATGATCATTGACTTTGATATATCTAACTGGCATATACATAAAAACTCTATGCCCATTAGTTCTACCCAAAACTGCAACATCACTAGCATTGACCGGCTTATCCGAAAAAATTTTCGGCATCTTCTCGAACAATTTTGCATCTAATATATATTTATTTCCGTCTGTAAAAATGTCAGTGTAATCCGGATAATCTGAATATACAAAATCGTTCAATCCATATGTACTTTTAGGCATAACCAATTTTGAAAAAGGGCTCTCACCATATGCTAATACCTTGTCAACTATACTTCTAACCAACTCATTCTCAATAAACATCCCAATCTTTCCAAAGCAAGTATTTGCATCTCGATATCCAATCGCAACTCCACCCTTAATATCAACCGTAGAAAATACATCCTTTGAACTAGAAAAGTATTTAACAACTCTAAAATGTTCATCACTTAACATTTTATTTATCCATTCACTTGGTGTTTGTCCCGCCCTAAATAAATATCTTGCTGGTGTTATCATTGTTACCTTGTCAGATAACTCAAAGGCAATATCATAAAACAAATGATAAATCGGTGGTTTTCGATTATTATCAATTTCCTCTTGATAAGGTGGATTACCAACAACAGCATCAAAATTCATCTGTGTCACCTCTTTCTTCCAATAGCTTCCCTTTAGAACTCGTTTCTTGAATTGCTCAGGCTTATTTTTTAACATATTATTTAAATCCTCAAAATAATGTGCGTTAATCATAAAGCCAAAGTAACCCGCTAAAGTTCTTTGAGTAATTGCTTTTGCCATTGGCGTCTTACAAATCACGAATACATTGTCTCGCACAGCTGACTCCCAATGTTTCTGAAGTTCGCTACTATCAAAATCTTCTTCAGAAGCCCCATTGAGTCTTTGTCTATATGCGCTATACGCAACATACAGTGGGTATAAGCCTGTTTTCGAATTAATCTCAAGGATTTGTGCCTCTCTCCTAAATACTCGGCTAGTCACATCCCCTCTATCAATGAATATTGGCTCCTCAAGTCGGTGCTTTTCCTCGGCCGTATCGTCCTCAAACTTATCGTTAAAGAAACACCATCCACCAATAGTTTCCGACATATGCATGTTTACAACACGCCATGGTGTCAAAACAGTTTCTTTGTCTGGATTTTTAAAGTGTCTAAAAATTTCTGCTATTTGAATAACTCTCCTAGTCGGAGTTTCTTTATCCGCGGCAGCTGCCAATTTACGAATTCTTTTACCGGCAGCAATAAAGATATCTCTATCATAGTATTTGGTAAATTCAGCGAAGACTTTCTTTGTGACGCCCTGTGGCATAAACTCTTTCCACGATTCTTCATCAACAATGTCTACAAACCTATCAATATCAATATCTTCATCAATAGGAACATCCGCACCATAAATTAGCAATGGCATACGAATTGAAATACCACGTAAGATATCTATAGCTTTTTTTCTTGCTTCTTTAGCTTGTTTTTTCTTAAGCCTTTCAGCAATCTCTTCTGGAGTTGGTGGTTTAGGAAGATCCGTAGGATCTGGTTCTGGGTCATCTATAGTTTCAATCTGTTCATCTGTAAGCCCCTGTCCATTTACAATTACAGAATCTTTTTTCTTTTGAGCCTTGGAGGCCCCAATAATATTCTTCAGTTCATTAAATTTAGACGCATCTATATCATCCAATTTAAGCAATTCATCATTGTAGATGGAATCATCATCAAAACCGCTATTTACTGCTCGTTCTGCGTAAATCTGTTTAATCTGTTCCATCATAGAATTCACACTATATTTCTTCATTTGTGAACCCTTGACCGCAATTACAGGACAATAATTCAAGAATTCTACTAAAGCCTCGCGTCTTTTTGTCTGACTTTTTCCTGGTTTACGGGACAAATGAACGGTCTCGGTTAATACCTTTAATGTTCTGTCTGGAGCGAAGTCAAATACATAGCAATCCGTTTTTTGGCGACCATCAATAGACCCAGCAGACTGCACCCTAAAAATAGTTTGCATATACTGAGCAGCCGCAGTTGAGTATGATCCAGAAAGCATTAATACCGCTGTCCATTCTTTAACCGTCACGCCTGTGGTAAGTTTTCCACACGACAATGTTATGGAGTATTCATTATTTTTAATTACATTTCGCACTTTTTCTAGTGCACTATCATAGTGATCCTTCTCATAGGTATCGCCTTCGCCTGCAACATTTGCTATACCGAAGTTTCCATTTCCAAATACTTTATGCTTACGCAACAATCCCTCTAGTGCATTTGCTTCTTTGACGCCTGGTACCATCCAAAGTGTATGCTTAAACATATCTCTATATTCTTGAGTTGAAAAAGGATATACACTGTCCGAATCTTCCACGACCAGCAAATCAAGAAATGACATAACATCATTCTCATGCACAAAATTGCCTTCTACCGCATGAGATGGAAGTTGAATTCTGCTATTAGGTTTCTTAACCCATACTTTGAAGAACTCACGGAAGTTAAACGCCTTAGTGTCATATTCATCTGTTACATACTTTTTGAGTTTTTCTGCAAGATCATATGTGTATATATGCATCTTTGGAAGATCAGCATATGGATTATGATCTCCTGGATGAAGAAGATCCCATTCATCTTTCTTCTTCTGTTCCATCACATAATCCCATGTGTAGACATTGTCCTCGCTATACTGTGAAAGCAAATTAAAAGGTGTTCCAGATAATGCAAGTACTTTCGTATGTTTTTTACGAATAAGTTTAACGACATTATCGCCCAATTCTGTCTGTGTTCCTTCGTGAGCTTCATCAATAATAATAAAATCCCAATCCAGGTCAAACACAGCATTGTTCTTATTAAAATTTCCGCCTACTCTTGCAGAACCTCTTAAATCTTGGATCGACGCGAAATAAATAAAATGATTGCCATCATTATCCAGTTTTTTTATTTTTAAATCATTTTCATAATCGATTTTTTCATCATAATTGTATGATGAATCTTTTGTCTTGTATTCAAATGTATATTCATGTTCTGATTCGCCAGGTAAAAAAACCTTAGCAAAGTCTGTGCCCCAGCCATCACTAACAACCGGTCTGTGAGTGATGATGATAACTCTCCTAAACTGTAATCTTCTAACAACTTCTAATGCTGTTAATGTCTTTCCAAAACGCATTTTTGCATACCAAAGCATCTCATCACTTTTCATAAAAGCTTTGATAGTTCGCTCTACCGCGTCAACTTGCTCCTCACGGAAATCTATTTTTTCTACCTTCGAAATGGTAGTCTCCCCCACTGTAAGTGTCTTTCTTCCTTCTTTGACTGCTTTTATTGCATTTTTAGCAACCTCTACAGTTGTTTCAAACCATTCTTCACCAGTTTCCCCATTCGGTCTTATCTTGTGAATTCGAGAATTCATAAGGACATTATGAACATCCTTATCCGCAAATGTGAATTCATGTCCGCCGACAGTCCTAATTGCCAATTCAGTATGTAGTAATGTATATTTCGCACTAATTGTGGCGCTATATTGCTTAATTCGAGCATTTGCTGCTTTATTAAGTTCTTTACAATTATCCACAAGATATTCTGGCATAATATCCGTTGTAAGAGTTGCTTCTCCAACTTTAACCAAACCTTTATGTGTATCATAAGGACACGAAAAAACATATATTAATTTGTACTTTAAAGTCTGATCAAATTTTTCCATCTTATTTATCTCCTTTTAGAAGTGATACAAACGGTATACTTTTAACTAAATTTGTCCAATCATAGACTCGGCAATATATTCCATTGTGTACATAAATATTGTTTTTCTCACAACCAGGACATTGGCACATTTTAGGTTCAGTTTCTGCGTCAAACCAGGACATTTGTTCATTCTCTTCTTCTGTCTCATGGCAAGAAAACGGAACAACGCATTTCAAGCCATCCATCTGCCATAAATTCCATGCAATAATATTTGAAATTTCTTTCAGTAAAGATACTGGCGGTGTCTCATTAAATCGTTCCACATAATAATCAATATAATCATATAGCATACTTTCTCTTGCTATCAGTAGACTATCACCCTGAAACTCATATCCATATATGCTCTTAAGCGCTCTTATTGACCAATAGATCCATTCATCATCCTTCTCACAATTTTCATTTACAATTCGCATCTTGCGATCAAATAATCCTATTCTTTCGTATATCGGGATTAATTCTCCCGTTGTAGTATCATAGCGGCTAATAAGATACGGTGCCTCTCCGCAAGTTATTTCAAGTCGCTTTGCATTCACATATGCCTTCCAATCTTTTTTCGCATCATAGAAAACTATCTTTTCTGTGCATGTTATCCACGAAGTGCCACTCGGTGTATTAAAGACATTTTTTCTTCCAAACCATGCTTCATCAACTTGATTGTTCTGTTCATTGCATATCCAGGATGGGGTAAACACCTCTGCTCTCTTTCTCACTCGCATTTCCTGTATTTCTTTTGATTTTGCAGCCCTCGGTTGAATTACTCTTGAATTATCTTTTGTAATTAGGTCAATTGTAATTTGAGCGTCTTCTTTATATTTCTCTCCATATTTCTCATAATCTTTTGTGCACCACAAAATATTCTGTCGTGTAGTCTTATCTTTAAGCAACATCTTTAAAATGGACGGACTAATCTTATAAATATCATCTTCTAGAATGTCTATTCTTTTTTCTATTTCTTTCTGCTCAACACTTGACATATTAGGCCTCCATTTTTTCTATTATCAAATCACCAGTCCCATATTCAGGACTTGATATACTTTCCGTTCTTCTTTGGAATTCCAAGGATTTTTGCAATTTGAGTGTCCGTTGCAATCGGGTAAACGTCTTTCATATGCGCAATCAATACTCCTGCAGATTCCGTTGGTTCCTCCTTATAAGCAGCGGCTACCAAATCATAGCCCAGACGGCCTTCCGGTGTAGCATACTGCGCCACACTCCAGCCATATTCCTGGCCTTTTTTATTGCAGCGTTTGCGAAAGCCGGACATGCAAAGGTATAATCGCATCTGCAAATCCGAAATCACACCCTCAAAATTCTTTTCGCCGCCCTTTCCAAAGCCTGCAAGCTGCTTGAGTTCTGCAGAAAGGATAGGTTCCTTTGAATCCAGAAAGCAGTCCATAATCTTCTTTTGTCTGCGAGACATCAGTCCATCGTCCCACGCTGCATCGAAGTCATAACCGTCACGGCGCATATTTGCAAAGTACGGAACCCATTCCTTACTGATAAAGCCCGCCTTTTTCTCAAAGAATTTTCCGTATATTAGATCCTCACGTTCCGAAAGAACCTCGCGCCACGCCCATGGGTCCTTTGATGGGTCCTCTCCCCACCAGTATGCCCCCACGGTACGTTCCTCCACGGAAAATCCCGGAATATCGTTTTGAAATAACGGAAGGAAGCCTATTTCATGGATATAAGCTACCAGCTCCTCGGCTGTATGAATACAATACGGATCATCTTCTGCAATACCGGACATAATCCATTGACCATTAATTTCCTGCATAAACTACCTTCCAAATAATCCGCTGATTAAACCACTTGCCACAGCGCTGGTTAAGGAACTGTTCTTACTCTTTGTACCCAAGATGCCTCGGCTGATGGATTTTGTCACCTCTCGTCCTACGGACTTTGTGGTGCGCTCAACCGTCTTGATGGCACGCTTTTGCGCAGCTTCCTTTTCGCGTTCCTTCTGCTTACGCTTACGTTCCTCTTCACGTTCCTTTTCCCGTGCCTTACGCTCTGCCTCACGCTCTGCCTCGCGAGCCTTTCGCTCTGCTTCACGCTGCGCAGCCTTTTCTTCACGCTCACGCTGTTTCTCAGCTTCTTTTTCTTCCTTAAGTCGCTGTGCCTCAGCTTCCTGTTCTGCCAAGAGTTCCTCAGCCTCTTTTTCTCTCTCCTCACGGAGCTCCTGAATTAATTCATAAGCAGAAATTCTGTCCACGGTTTCGTAATATTTATCATACAGATCATCTGCGCAGATATTCGCCTCACGCTGTGCATCCGTCATCGGGTCAAAGCAGGACTGCGGAGGCGCAATGGTTGCAACCTCAACAATGGTCGGTGCGCCATCTTCATCCAGGGTGGACACCAGCGCAACACCTGTACCCATATTGGATATGGCTTCCTCCGTTTTAAACTTTGGATTCGCACGGAAGCTCTGTGCAGCAGCCTTAACGGCTTTTTGATCTGCCGGGGTGTAGGCACGAAGTGCGTGCTGGATGCGGTTATTTAATTGAGAAAGCACCTCGTTTGGAATATCCGATGGATTCTGGGTAATGAAATAAACACCCACACCCTTGGAACGTACCAGTTTAACCACCTGAGCGACTTTGTCAATCATCGCCTTTGGTGCATCCGAAAACAGCATATGCGCCTCATCAAAGAAGAATACAAGCTTCGGCTTGTCCAAATCCCCCGCCTCCGGAAGATGCTCAAAGAGTTCGCCTAACATCCACACCATAAAGGTTGCATATAATAAAGGACTCTTAATCAGTTCTACGCAATGAAGGATATTAATCATACCCATACCATTTTCATCGGTCCTCATCCAGTCCTCAATATTTAAATCCGGTTCGCCAAAGAAGAAATCCGCGCCCTGGTCTTCCAGCTCCAGTAATGCGCCCTGAATAACGCCAATGGTCTGCAGGCTGACATTGCCATACTGCGTTGCCAGATTTTGACGCTCCTCACCAATCACGGCAAGAACCTCACGTAAATCCTTATAGTCTAAAATCTCCCAGCCCATATCATCCGCTACATGGAAAGCCACGTTCAGGGTACGCTGCTGGATTTCATTTAAATTCATCAGGCGCGCCAGTAACAATGGCCCTAAATCGCTGACAGTCGCACGAACCGGCAAGCCATTGTCGCGGAACACATCCCAGAATCGAAGCGGAAATCCGGTCATTTCAAACTCTTGTGGCGTAACACCAATTTTCTCCAGACGTTCCTGCGTCTTGCTGCTCATAGAACCCGGAAACGCAAGTGTGCTGACATCGCCCTTCACATCCGCCAGGAAAACAGGAACTCCCATCTGAGAAAAGCCCTCCGCCAAAACCTTTAACGTAACCGTCTTTCCCGTACCGGTACCACCTGCAATCAGGCCATGGCGGTTCGCCATTCTGGGAATTAAATACACCGGATTATCTCCTGCGCCAATTAAAATCTTACCGTCCTTAACCATTTCTATGCTCCTTTTTGTCCCTTATTTTCTATAAATGTAATGGCCTCATGCGCAGTGGAGGCAAAAAACACATTGCCCATCTCCTGCTCACCCAAAAATCCGTTTTGTTTCATCTTTTCTAGCTGGCTTTTGATGTCCTCATAAAAGCCGTTGACATTCATAAATACGATTGGCTCCGTCTGGTCACCCAATCGGCTTAATTCCATCACAACCGCAATTTCATCAAAGGTCCCAAGGCCGCCCGGCAGTGCTACATAAGCATCTCCCAGGTCCATCATAACCTTCTTACGCTCTGCCAAATCCTTTGTATCTATACGCTTTGTAAGCTTCGGATGCGCCTGTCTGCTGATGAAGGGAATGTCAGGGACCACGCCGATTGTTTCCGCGCCTGCTGCCATCGCGCCCTCACATACTGCAGCCATCAGGCCGACATTACTCGCGCCAAATACCAATGTATGCCCATGCTCACCAATTAATCGCCCAAACTCTGTCGCATTGGTTTCATAGGCTGGGTCCGTTCCACATTTGGACCCGCAATAAACCGTTATATTCATCGTAACACTCCTATCTTAAGATTTCATCAATGGTTGAAACTGTACTGAAGGAACCCTTATTTTTAGAAATAATTTCGCGCATCTTCTGCAGTTCGAAATAGTTCACATAGCAAATCAGCGTCTTATTATCGCCCGCAATAGCACCACAGGAATCTATGATGGTGCAGGTCTTGTTTAAGTCTGCCTTGATTGCCTGAATAATATCCTCTGGCTTTTGCGTAATGATGGTGACCTGCTTGACAGACTCGAATCGGTCGGTAAAATGGTCCACCACAACCGTTGCCACTACATATACCAAAAGACTCAAAAGGGCTGCATTCCGGTCAATGACAAAAAATGCTGTCAGATATACTGCCACATTAAATCCAATCAGAATGTAGGACATACTATAATTTTTACCGGTTTTATCAGAAATCTTCTTTAATATGATATTGGCCAAAATTTCCGAGCCATCAATGCAACCACCATTTCGAAGAATCAGAGAAAGGCCGGCACCCAAAATGGCACCGCCAAAGGCAACTGCCAGAAAATGTTCTGTATTCAGACTAAAAGGAACCTTTTCAAATAGCTCCAGACCAACAGAATAAATAATAGCGCCCCAGGTAGCCTTGATGGTGAAGGTCCTTCCCAAGAACAAAAAGCCGGCAATCAAAAACGGAAGCAGCACGACAATTACCAGAATGGACAGATTAAAGCCTGTCAGTTTGCTGATAATAATGGAAATACCTGCCGTTCCATAGTCGATGGCATCATTCGGCAAAAGAATGCAGGCGACTGAAAAGCTGGCCAGCACTGCGCCCACGGCAATCAATAAATACGAAGTGATCTCTTTTATGGTTTTATTCATAAATGCTCCTCTTTTTCTCCCTCCAGGCGGTCGGAGAACAACCCATGTGTCTGGTAAAAACCTTACTGAAATATAACGGATCATTATAACCTACCTGCTCACCCACATAGGCAATCGGCTGAGCAGAATCCCGCAGCAGGCGACAGGCACGTTCCATTTTCATTCGTGTATGACATTCGTGGAGGGTCAGTCCGGTATACTCCTTAAAAATACGGGACAGATGCTTATAGCTCAGTTTCATGTGCTCTTCAAGCTCTTCCGGAATCAGAACGGAATTCACATGGCGTGATAGAAACTGCAGAATCTGATGCACGCGTGCATCGTTGTCATTCTGCTCAGACTCACGCTTGGAATAAAGAAAAATATCCATCAAAAGTTCATGCAGACATGGATTCACATAGGCCATTAAATAAGGGTTCTGCGAAGAAAATAATTCATGCAATTTTCGAAACTTGACCTCAATATCCGTATTCAGCGTATTGTGGATCCATTTTGGAATTAAAATCTTTCGTTCATAGTCCTTCGGCGCACGATACATATGTAAAAGCTGAGAATAATCATCGTTTAATACCAGTTCCTCGTTCGCGGGCTCCCGATGTACAAAATGTACATAAATCCAACTGGTTCCGGGCTCGATTTCCGTGCGGCCGTAGTGATGCACCCCTTTCTTCAAAAGGAAAACATCTCCAGCCTTTAAAACATACTCTGTTTCATCCTCCACAACAGGCATCACACCGCGTAATATCAGTAAAAGCACCTCGTGGGAAGCGGTTCGGTCCACATGGAAAATCGGCACATCCGTATGGCCTATATCCGTGTACATCACTGTGGGCATTTGTGACAAATCAAATTCTATTGTATGCGAATATTTTCCATGTCCCAAAATCAGTTTCTCCATTTCATTCACATCTAATATGATTATAATAAACAACTGAATTGACTTCAATCTGCTTTTATAAGTTATTAGGAGGAATTATGAAAGAGCAGCTTAAATGGGTATGGTCCTATATGAAGGGAAAGCGCGTGATGTTCATTGTTGCGCTTGCCTGCACCGTACTTGCGAATATGATGCACATCATTGTGCCATTCTTCTCCCAGCAAATCGTGGATAATTTCCTGTCCGGCGATCAGGCAGCAGAAAATTTGGCCAATAATCTGAACTATTTATATTTTCTGGCAGGCGGCATGGTAGTCATGACGTTGGTTCGCTGTATCATCGTATACTCCGGAAATATGTTCTATGAGCACGTTTCCCAGCATGTGGTGATCAAATTACGTGCGAAGCTGTTTCGCAGCATCGAGCACCAGAGCATGGACTTTTATAACCGCTTCCGCACAGGTGATTTGATGTCCCGTATGACCAGCGATTTGGATGCGGTTCGCCATATGATTGCATGGGTTCTCCGTATGATTATTGAATGTATCATACTGTTCTCCATTTCTGTTATTTATTATTTCACAATGGACTGGCTTTTGGCGCTTTGTCTTTTAGCACTGGTTCCGGTCATCTTCTTACTCATGTACCTCTTCCGTAAGAAGGTCGCTCCGATGCACCATAACCTGCGTGAGCGTTTATCAGAAATGAATACGGCAGCACAGGAAAACATTTCTGGCAATCGTATTGTAAAGGCCTTTGCGCGTGAGGATTATGAAATCGAACACTTTGATGAGAAGAATGTCGCATTCAGCAAGACAAACCGCGAGACAGCTTTTGTATGGCTCAAATTCTTCCCATATGTTGAATTCTGTGCCAATGCCCTCGGTATTGTTATGCTTTTGGTCGGCGGTCTTTTCTTAATGAGAGGACGCATTTCCATGGGTGATTATGTAGCCTTCTCCGGAATGATTTGGACTCTGGCAAACCCTACCCGTAACTTAGGCGGTGTATTAAACGAGTTACAGAGATTCTCTTCCGCTTCCGCGAAGATTATGGAAATCGATGAAGCCGTTCCTACTATGACCGAGCCAGAAAATCCTGTCGATCATCCAGGACGCTTTGAGGGCAGAATTGAATTTGACCATGTTAGTTTCTCTTATGAAGATGCTCCTAATGAAGAGGTCCTTCATGATGTGACCTTCAGTATAGAACCTGGTCAAACCATTGCGATTATGGGGGATACCGGTTCTGGTAAAACCTCTTTAATTAATATGATTCCACGCTTCCACGATCCAAGTAGCGGATCCATTCGCGTGGACGGAGTGGACGTTCGTGAATACCGTTTTAGCGAACTTCGCAAAAACATTGGTATGGCAACGCAGGACGTCCTCCTCTACTCCGATACCATTGACGGAAACATTGCTTATGGGGATTCCCACATGCCTTTGGAAACCGTTAAAAAATATGCCGAGAAATCTGCTGTAACAGAATTCGTTTACCATATGCCAAATGGTTTTGATACCATCATTGGTGAACGAGGCGTAGGCCTCTCCGGCGGTCAGAAGCAGCGTATCTCCTTAGCAAGAGCCCTGGCAATCCAGCCATCCATCCTGATTTTGGACGATACGACCTCTGCGGTCGATACAGAAACCGAGCGTTTTATTCAGGAGAATTTACGCAATCTGGATTTCAATTGCACGAAGATTATCATCGCGCAGCGTATCTCCTCCACAAAGGATGCGGACAAGATTTTGATTCTCAGGGATGGTCGCATTGTTGAAGAAGGTACGCATGATGAGTTATTGGCACTGCGCGGCTATTACTTCAACGTATACACGCTGCAGAGCAATTTAGGAATGGGAGGTGAGGCATAATGGCTAGAAATACTTATGCACAGGATGAAAACCTCGAAAAACCATTTAATATCAAGACCCTGGGACGTGCCGGAAAATATGTTGCACGCTATAAGGGAAGAATGATTCTCGCCCTCGGACTCAGTGTGCTGGCTGCTGCCGCAGAATTGTTCACCCCGCGCATTGTGGAATATGCACTCGATGTAGCCGTTCCAAACAAAAATGTTTTGCAGTTGATTTATCTGGTTCTGGCGTTGGTTAGCTGCTATGCCTTCTATATCTTATTAGCAACCATTCGTTCGCGCATTATGACCGATGTCGGCCAGCGCATTATTTACGATATCCGTAAGGATTTGTTTGCACACCTGCAGAAACTGTCCTTCGATTATTACGACAGCCGCCCACAGGGAAAGATTCTGATCCGCGTGGTCAATTACGTCAATTCCGTTTCCAATATGCTCAGTAATGGTTTATTGAGTGTCATACTGGAATTCATCAATATGCTCATTATTTTGGTGTATATGTTCACCCTCAATGTGCAGCTGTCCTTCGTTATTTTGGCAGGACTTCCTGTCTTTATCGCTGTTATGTTTATCATCAAAACCTTACAGCGTAAGGCCTGGCAGGATGTTTCCAATAAGAGTTCCAACCTGAATGCCTATCTGCAGGAAAATCTCTCCGGTGTTAAGGTTGCTAAGATCTTTGCCCGCGAAGAAGAAAATGCAGAAATCTACGACACCCTTTCCAAGCAGCACCGCAGGGCCTGGTTCTCCGCTGTCCGCAGCAGTAACCTGGTTTGGCCTTCGACGGATATCATCTCCGTCAGCGTGCGCGCCGGAATTTATATAGTCGGCCTGGTTGTTTTAGGACCTGCTGCCGTGCCTGTCGGCATGATTCTCGCGATGTCCACATACGCATTTCGTTTCTGGATGCCAATTATGAACCTCGCGAATCTTATGAACGACTTTATTAATAACGTTGCCTACTTGGAGAGAATCTTCGAGACGATGGATGAGCCGATCACCGTCGACGATGCCGTGGATGCAAAAGAGCTTCCAGGCATCGAGGGCAATGTAGAATTCAAGGATGTATCCTTTGCATATGAGGCCGATAAGCCTGTATTAAATCATGTCAGCTTTGATGTGAAGGCCGGCCAGAGCATTGCGCTCGTCGGACCTACCGGTGCCGGAAAGTCCACCATTATTAACCTGATTTCACGTTTCTATGATGTCAATGATGGAACCATAACGATTGATGGGGAAGACATTTCCAAGGTTACCCTGCACTCTCTGCGCTCTCAGATGGGTGTCATGATGCAGGACAGTTTCCTCTTTACTGGTACCATTGCAGACAATATCCGTTACGGAAAATTGGATGCGACCGATGAAGAAATTCGTGCTGCAGCGAAGACCGTATGCGCCGATTCCTTCATTCAAAGCATGGAAAATGGCTATGAAACCATGGTAAGTGAGCGAGGCAGCACCTTTTCCCAGGGCCAGCGTCAGCTGATTTCCTTCGCCAGAACCTTAATCTCAGATCCAAAGATTTTGATTCTTGATGAAGCAACTTCCAGCATCGACGTACAGACTGAGCGTGCCCTGCAGAACGGTTTGAATCACCTTTTAAAGGGACGTACCTCTTTCATCATTGCACACCGCTTATCCACCATTCGTGAATGCGACAAAATTATGTTCATCGGAGACGGCCAGATTTTAGAAGCCGGAACCCATGATGAACTGATGAAAAAGCGTGGGCATTACTATGATCTGGTTATGAAGTCCGGTCTGTAATACCCTCAAAAAAACATCGCATTGGGGTTGTTCCATGCATACGAAAATGCTATCATTTATGTATAGTGTGTTTTGTTGCAGGAGGTGATTCCCATGGAAAAAGAGGGATTACAAGAGGTTTCATTTATCGATGAAATTTTAGAGATTGTTCGTGCCAATCTATCCGCAGAGGAATTGGTGGACCGACTCGGAGATTATCATGAAAATGATATTGCGCAGAGTTTGGAATTTCTGTCCAAGGAAGAGCGTCTGGATTTGTACGACAAGCTGGGTCCGGAGATGGTTTCCGAGATTTTGACCTTCTTG
>JAZUHV010000251.1:0-1869 GCA_045641925.1 Butyrivibrio sp. | reverse complement strand
AAAATTTCTTACCCATTTTTGTCCCTTTCTACCCATAAATACATAACTTTTTCATTATTATTTTGTATTACTTCTTATTCTTCGTTCCTCTTCGAAGATATAATGAATTAAAATTTCGCGATATTCGCGGGAAATATTATCAAATTCTATACGATGCTCATATCGACCTACTCGTTCTGGCAATTGTGCAGAAGCAATTACTGTTGCAGGAAGTCTAAACTTCATTTGTCGGTCCTTACCTGCGATGTCAAAAATAACAAGCATCTTCTTTCCGGCATCCACCTTTGTATGTCCTACAAATCGCATACCACCGCCACTAATGTCCGATGTAGATGCTGCTTCATAGTAATTGATGCGCTTCATGGATTCCGGAAATTGTCTGGTCTCAATAATCAATTTATAATCTTCCTCAGACAATGGCGCATACAGGATATCCATGGATTTCTCCAAACGATAGTATTGACGTCTCTGAAATTTCTTTAAGTCAGTCAAAAATCTAATTTTCATGGTATAAATATTTTCTGACTTAAAACGATCGACAATTTCCACCTGTGCCAAATACAACTGTCTTCCAACAAAGAAGAAAGCTTCATATTTTTCGCCCTTCATCAACGGAACCAGTCGACCTTTCAAGATTGGCATTGCAACACGCAAATCACCATCCTCATCTTCTTCAAAAACCTGGCTTACATATACGGCAGGCTTCGCGCCATCTTCCACTTCTTTTTCTGTCAAAAGCTCGCGTAATTCAATTTTATCGCCTTCGTTAATTAATCCCTTAATCATACGATTTCTCCTCTTAACGTCTGTTGAAAATAGAATCGAAGAACTTAGCCACGCCCTTCTTTTGTTGCGGAATTACATCAGTACCATTTTCCAAAGCAATGCTGATATTTCGATAAGAAACAGCAGATGCAGAATTTGGAAATACAATGGAAACCGGTTTCTGTTTCATAATAGCTTTGGAAATTGCCTGATCCATCGGAACTGCACCCAGATAGTCCGTGTTCAATCCCAGAAATCTGGCAACCACTGCAGACAATTTCTCATAAATATTATGTGCTTCTGCCTGCGTAGAAACTTTATTAGAAACCACATAAATCTTATTGGAATTTTTTTCATATCCCGGGAACATTGCCAACGCCTTAAGTAATGCATACGAGTCAGTAATTGATGTAGGCTCAGGTGTCGTTACCAACAAAACCTCCGGACTTGCTGCTACAAATTCCAAAACACTTGGAGAAATACCAGCGCCCGTGTCGATGATAATAACATCCGCCATCGACTCCAGTTCTGACATTTTATAGACCATTCGCTTAACTTGTTCGTGATCCAAATTAACTAATCTGGCAATACCGGAGCCTCCGGATACAAAGAGCACGCCCTCCGGACCTTCTGTAAGAATTTCCTTCAGTTCCTTCCCCTTGAACATCATATCTGCCAATGTAAATTTAGGAATTACACCAAACATGACCTCAATGTTTGCCAATCCAAAATCCGCATCAAAAATAATAACGCGTTTTCCTAATCGCCGAAACTGCAAAGCGAGATTGATGGCCGTGCTGGACTTACCGACGCCTCCCTTTCCGCTAGTTACAGTAATGATGCGAGCATGCGTGGTATTCGCCTGATTCTGTTGTTTAATTATTGCTCTTAGCTTTTCTGCTTGATCCATTCCGTTCTCCCTAAAAAGCCTGTTAACACATCATTTACTCGCCGCCAAGAAGTTTTCTTGCCAATTTCTGAACATCCACCGTTTCAATATCATCCGGGACGTTCTGACCACTAGTCGTATAAGAAAGCGGTGCATTGGTATAAGCACGAATATTCAAAATATTACCAAAAGTTGCTGTTTCATCCAGTTTAGTA
>JAZUHV010000250.1:0-16680 GCA_045641925.1 Butyrivibrio sp. | reverse complement strand
AAATTGAACTTTGCAAGGTTGTAACCAAGTCCGGTGCAGAATACATTAAGACATCCACCGGTTTCTCTACTACCGGAGCTACGCCGGCAGATGTTGCTACCTTAAAGGCAAACGTCGGCCCGAATGTTAAGGTTAAGGCCGCAGGCGGCATCAGCTCATTGGATGATGCAGATTTGTTCTTAAAGCTGGGTGCATCTCGTTTGGGCACCAGTAGAGTGGTTAAATTGTTTAAGGAGCTGAAGACTAACTAGTTTTTGGCACATGGAGGGAAAAGCATGAGTCTGGAAGAAAAGCACTACATAGAACGTAACAGACGTTCCTTTATTTTAGCTTTGGTGATACTTTTTATCGGAACGATATTTGGCGCCTTAGGTTTGGCAAAGGGTGCGGGAACGGAGGGAGCAACTGCTAACACGACTTTGGTGGTTGTCCGATTGATTATTAATGTACTGATGTTTCCAATACTGATTGTTATCTACGCGAAATGCCGCAGAAAGCCAAAGTTTGCAAACCTGAGTTCTTATGTTCTTTGCGCATGTTATATGCTTTTGGTTTTTACCAGCCCGAACATGTATGTGTATGCCTATATGTATCCGGTTGCGGTTTATATTATGTTCTCCATGAACGTAAGATTGACCGGATTAGCATCCCTGATTTGTGGTTTGTGCAATATTGGTTTGTTTATTAAATATTATATTGCTGATAAGAACAATGTTTCTCAGGCATTTACGCAGTTGATTTTAGCAATCATTACTTGTGTACTTGTTTATGTCATTGTTCGCGTACAGTCCAAGCAGCAGAAGGAAAATATGAATGCAATTTCCGAGCAGTTAGATGCTTCGAAGGAGGTTGCGGCCAATATTATGGGGCTGGCTACGGAATTGACAGATAAGTTCAGCATTGCGAAAGAAAATGCCACAACTACCGTGGAAAGCGTGAATACCAGCACACAGGCAGTTGAGGAGATTGCAGAGAGTGTTAAGCTGACAGCAGAGGCTGTAGAGCAGCAGACCTCCCTGACCAATGATATTCAGCGCAGTCTGGAAGAGACGGAACAGGCTACGAAGGATATGGAAAGTGCATCCGAACAGTCCGTTGAAGCGGTAACTGAGGGTATGCGTGCGATAGAAAGCTTATCCGAGCAGGCACTTCTGACCGGCGAGTTAAACCGCGTGAGCCAGGAAACCACTGAGGAATTGAACAAGCGAATTGTTGAAGTCGGAGATATTGTTGGAGAGATTTTAAATATTTCCAGCCAGACCAATTTACTGGCGTTAAATGCTTCTATTGAGGCAGCAAGAGCCGGTGAAGCCGGAAAGGGTTTTGCGGTAGTTGCAGATGAAATTCGTCAGCTTTCCGAACAGACGAAGACCTCTGTAAATAAGATTACAGATATCATTTCAAAGTTAAATGAAAATGCGAAAGAAACCTGCGAGAATATGAGTCGCTCCATCGAGGCTTCCGAGCGCCAGAACGAAATGATTCAGGATACAAAGAACCAGATTCAGATTATTCGTGATAAGAATACGGAATTGAACCAGCTGATGGCAGAGATTACCGATCAGATTGAATCTATCGTAGATGCCAATACACAGATTACAGATAGCATTTCTAACCTGTCCGCTACTTCAGAAGAGGTGGCTGCATCTTCTGAAAGCTGTAACGAACTGATGGAAAACAGTATGAATTCCATGAATATCTTAAACGAGCTTTTGGAAGAGATTAATGGTATTTCCGAAGAACTGAAGAAAGTTGCTAATCAATAATTAACGTCAACACCCCCGTTCGAGTGATGCTCGGACGGGGGTGTTTTTTAGTTAATATAGGTGCGAAGATTCATTTGAAAAACGCACTTATTGTATTATAATAATATCGTGAATCCATTATTGATAATGAAAAGGATGAAGATAATGAACGAAGATACTCTTGATAAATTGACTGAGACTCATACCTCTTTTGAGGAAGGAATGAAGTATTATCGGAACTTGGATTATGTGAATGCATTTCAGTGTTTCTTGAATATTGTGGAAGGCGATAAGAACCAATATTCTATTCATGAACTTACTATGGCTAATTATTATTTATCCGTAATGTATAAATCAGGAATAGGTACTTCAAAGGATTCAGAAAAAAGTTCACGTCATTTAAGAGTGGCGGCTGATTATGGTTATGACCAGGCACAATTGGAAATGGGGGAGCAAATCATTTCTCGTCCGACTTATGTAACTGTTGGTGCGCAGGAAGAAGGCTTTTCCCGTGAGGGTCTCGCATACCTTGAAAAAGCAGCAGATAGCGGATTGCTAGAGGCTGTAAAAAAATATGTGGAATATGCCACCTCATTAAAGGAAACGAATTCACATGTTAAGTCAAAGTTGAGGATATATATTCCACTATTAAAACCCTACATAGATGAAGCAGAAAATGCTATGTATGAGCAGCTCTTTACGGATTTATGCCTGGATGAAAAAAAAGAGAAGAAAAGAGATATTTACAAGTGCTTATTTGTTGCCGCAGAGATTTTATTTCTCATAGGAACATTATATCTTTTTAAGGGGCTTAATAATAAATTTTTCACAGAAATTTTTCCTATTGCAGGGAGAATTGTACCGAATTTTCCTGAGGTAATGATTATTAAATGGCCAGGATTAATTGCATTTACGGCAAAATACATGACTGTACAGGGCATTTTTGGCTGTTGGTTACTTTTAATTGGAAATGTGATTAGAGAGGTTAGCATTAGACATTCTGTGGAGCGTCACGTTGCATCAGGATATAAGGCTATTAATATTATAGTTCGCGTGCTCGTGATTCTTCTGGTTGTATTCCACTTTGTAGTAAATATTCTGGAGACTGGAAATCCAATAGGCAATGGTTCTCTTTTTCAGTTTGCATCGATGCTTATTAATGTATTTGTCGGAAGGCTGATAGGATTTATTCTTTATAAGATATTATCAAAAAATGGTATTTAAAATAAAACCAATGTAGTGGGAGAGACACATGCATCCAATAATGTATCTTGGAGTGTTCAGAGTTCCGACATACGGGGTGCTGGGATTTTTGGCAATGGCGACCGTATTTTTCGGAGGGATTATTATACTCATATGCAGGAAACTGCCAGTTTTTGATGGAATCGTTCTTGGAACATATGGAATCATTGGCGCATTGCTAGGGGCAAAAGGCCTGTACATAATTGAGCAACTGGTTCAAATAAGGTTTACAACAGAAATTGAATGGAGACAAATGCTTTTATCCGGAGGGTCTGCTTATGGCGGGGTTGTCGCAGGATTGGGAGCAATTGTCTTTGCGGGGAAGTTGCATAAAATCGATGTGAAACGATATTCTCAAAATCTTTTGTTTCTGCTTCCGCTTGCTCATGGAATATGGAAAATCGGGTGCCATTTTGCAGGGTGCTGTTATGGAATAGCCTATGATGGTGTGGGGTGTTTACACTTCCCTGTTGAGTCATATGCAATTTATGGGATTCCGCTGTTCCCAGTTCAAATGCTTGAAGTAATTCTATTAATTTGCCTTTCTGTTTATGTATGTTTGAAAAAAATTACAATTTTTCAATATATGGCAATTTATAGCGTGATTCGCTTTCTAATAGAATTCTTAAGAAATAGTGATAATAAATTGATGATCGGTATACTAAGCGATGTTCAGTTAATGGGCATATTAATTGCTTTTGGATATACAATTACTGCGATTACAAATAGGAGAAAAAATGAAAGAACAGTTCGATAATTTAAATTCAAATGATGGAAGAAAAAGAATTGAAATGCCACCAGAAGTTAAGAAACCAGGGAATGGTGGATTTAAGTTTAGCAAGTGCATTGTTTTCATCGTTGCTGCGGTTATTGTTGGCATTTATGCCCTTTTAGTGATAATTAATATTGGTCCAAATAAAGAAGATAAGGGTCCAATTCTGACCAATCATGAGTGGCTTGAACTCCTTTCTGAAAATTTTGGAGACCCATCCTTATTGGACGGCTTACAAAATCCAAAAGACGATTTGACTGGTGAGTATGTGGCGCTTACTGCTATGAAGGCGATAGGAAAAGAACGGTTGGAGTATATTGCAGACAAAAAGGACTTAGATGACTCGGATATTATTGATTTAGCTGTAAAAAAGAAAGTAGTGAGTAAGAAACAATTAAAAAAGAAGCTGACGCAGTCAGAGGCTGAGGAGGCAGCTACTAAAGCTTTAGATATTAAATTTGACCCAGCATGCTACCCTGAGTATTTTGAGGTAGAAAGCAAACAACCGTGTATTGATGCCGACCGTTGGGATATTTCTTCAATTTCAGAGGATGGAAATACTATTATCGCATCATTAGATGAGGTACCTAGTGTGGGGGATCCAATAATATATACGAACGAATATGGTGTCGCGCGAGCAAAATACGTCACTTCGGTGGATAAAACCGCGGACGATAAATATCAGGTAGAATTGAAAAATATTGATGACCTTTCGGAAATATTGGATAGTATATCCTTTTCGGGGGTTGCGGAGTTTGGCTATCTCACAGGTGATCTTTCAACGGATTCAAAACATGGGACAAACGGAACCGGTGGGGCAGGTGAAAATGAAACCGCATCATCGGTAGGTTTCCATAATCCATTTGTTACGGAGGTCTATGCAGCCGAAAAGAAACCGATAAAATCTTCTGAGTGGGAGTGGTTTGAAGATAAGACCGCATTAAAGGTCGAAAAATGTGAAATTCCTAAATGTAACTTGGAATTTCAAGTGGGATTTACGCAGGATTTAAATAACAAAAAAAAGCATAAGTTCACTTCCTATGCAAAGGCAACGTCAAATAATGTTTCAAAATCATTTAAGTTTGAAATGGATGAGAATAAAAAACTCACTATGTCTGGAAATGTATCTTATGCAAATGATGTATTCGGTGCAGGACTAGATTTTAAGGAAAAAAAGAAAAAAAAGGGAACGCTACCAGACATCAGCTACATGAAGGAAGACCTTGCGGCAACATTATGTGTTAAAGTAAAGGGCCTCACGGTGTGTGCAAGTGGATATTATCAATGGGCGGATCCAGATGATAGCAAGAATTATGTTGAAGTTTTGGTAAAGGCTGATGAGATTAACATCAGTACGGGAATCAAATATTCAATGAAGGACCAAATAAAAATCGCCACACTCCCTATTCCAATCCCGGTAACAGGTGGAACGATAAGTATTAATTTAAGCCTGTATTTAGTGGCATCTGTGAGCGGCGAACTTACTTTGTATTTTGAAATTGATGATCCGCACGTGGGAATTACAGCATCTATGGGAGAGGGGATTAAAACACCTCATGGAATTTCGGATACAGATTTTGGAATTCGCGCTAAGGTTGAAATTGGTAGCGGAATAAAGGGTGATGTGGCAGTAAATGTTTTGGAAATCGTTGACCTGCTAGACCCGGGAGTCGAGGTAAAAGGCTATGCAAGCATCACTAACGTTGATGTTGGTGATGACTATGAACGGTTGCCAGCATACCCAGTTCCTTGTGCCGAAATGGTATTTCAGGTTCCAGTGGTAAAATTAGAGGCATCTGGGGGAGGAGATTCTCTTCTTGCAATGCTCTTTGATGCATTGGGCATTGATGCGCCATTTGAATTAATAAAAAAAGACGCCAAGCCAGACCCATCTGGAAAATTTAGACTAGTCCCGCATAGAGAACAATATCATGTAGAGATTGATGCCGAGAAAATTTGGCTAATTCCAATGCGTGAAGGACAAAAACATGATGAGGTTTGTACGCACATTAAAGAAAAAGAACCGGAGACAGAGGCTCCAACTGAACCAATAACAGATGATCAAGGTGGACCTACAAAGCCGTCTGGAGGCGGTAATATTATCGGGGACATAGAAAGTAAGATTGATGGTGCCATTGACCAAAAAGTGGACGAGGTGCAACAGGATATACAACAAAGTATTCAAGATGCAATCGACCAGTGGTTTATGAATGCTTGCAGTGGCTGCTATTAACGTCAACACCCCCGTTCGAGTGATGCTCGGACGGGGGTGTTTTTTATACATCTTCTTCAAACATGGTCAAATCAAATCGATATTTGTTGATGTTATTTCCCTTGATGTAAACTTTTACCTGATTGTTATGTTTCTCTAAGTATGGATAAGGGCTGACCCAGACATTTGGGACGATGTAGTCCTTGCGCTTGCCCTGGCTATTGATGTAATGGCAGTAGATGATATACGGATGATGGACCTCGGCGGTTTCATCGTAATCCTCTTCAACCGGGGTGTGGAAAATTCCATGGGTGGAATTAACTGGCTCCCGGTCATCGATTTCGGTCGCGTAGATGACCTGATCAACATCGGCCATAATGTAATTACCCTCAGCAATGATACTATCCGTAGCATCCGAATTCAGGCGGTTGGCGACCAGGATACTGCCGATACCAAGTAACACAAAGAGAAGGCCCAGAATCAAAAAGGCGATGAAGGTGGATTCACCCTCTGTGCTGCCTGCACGGATCTGTGTGATTTTATAAAAGACTGCCATGGCTAAGGAGCATAGGCCTATAAAAATGCTAAAGCCAAAGGTTGCTTTGGGAATGGGTCTGTTCGGTTTCATATTAATCCTCACTTTTTATATAAATATGTTTGATGTGGTAAAACTTTTCTAAATGTGTATTTTTCCAATGCTCTGGGTCTGCGGTGATATCCGAGTGAAAGATTGGCTCCGGGGTTACGAAGAGAGAATCTACACAAATGTCATCCCCCTTAAATTCGGATAAAATTTCTGCACGGGCTGTTAGCTTCTGGTCATAGGCCATGGCATCGCCGTTAATAAGAGAGACAGAAGCACTGACAGATACCGGAAGTCCGGTAAAGCTTGCACTGCCTTTTTCAGACTCTGATTCACTCACATGTACCCGCCCGATGCAGCCGATGACAAAGAGAATCATGGCAATGATTAGTACTGCTGCACGTGACTTTGCATAGTCATAAACATGCTCCAGCTTACTAAACAAAATGCCAGGTTTCTCCTCCTGTTTGCGGGCACACCAGCCCATCAGATAAAACAGATTAAAGGCCATAAAAGGATAATATGCAAAGTAAATTATGTTCATCATGCGGTACGGGATGCGAAGCCCCTGCGCATAAAAGACCGGAGTTCCCTGCGCACAAAAAACGCAGAAGGAGAATAAAAGCACCGCCAGTGGCTTGCGAAAACGATAAGGGGAATCTTTGGCAATGCGATAAAAGACCGGAAGCAGCACCAACCATAAAATAACTACAGGGAAGGTAGTGGCGCTGGCTATATTATAACCGCCATAGGCGAATGTATACAAAAACGTTTTGAGCAAATTCTGATGGCCGCCAACACTTTCCTGACGCGCAGCATTGCCCGGCGCGAGGATGGTAATGGCCAGGCTTGTCAGGCCAATTACGGCAATCAGGATAAAGAGGCCCAGACTGACCGGATTTTTTTTTGTGGTGCGATTTTCCTGATAAAAAGTGCCGGAAAAACGTTCAGAATGCATGATAAAATACAACACAATCATTACAGCCAGAACGACCATAGTAAACAGCGAGGTGGCAAAATTTCCACCGCCGATGAGGGCTGCCAGAAGCACGGATGGAATCAGGCAAAGGATACGGGTGGAGGTCTTTCTGGCGTGTAACAGGATGGTTACCAGCGCAAATAGTACCAGCATCAGCGAAAAAAAGAAGGTGTAATAAATAGCGCCGTTGTACCAATAAAACGAATCGGATGCCTTATAGGTCATCTGCATTGCCACAAAGGTGATGGCGATGGCGATGCCCCAGCTATCACGGCGGGACGCATGCAGCCACAGGCGGCAAATGCTTACAAAGAAGAAAAGCATTGCTGCGACAAAAACGGTAATTAAAAGAATTGGGGCGATGAAATAGGCCTGCTCACCAAAAATCCCTGGTTCCAGATGCATCAGAAAAATTGCGGCAAAATTGCCCTGCCAGGTCTGGTAAATCGTGCCGGTTTCCGAAAATGCCTTTGAAAAAACGGCAGGAAGAGAATGCGTCTCATTCCAAACGGAAGCCGTTTCGGCACCATAAAAATAATCGTCCACGCTTGGATGCGCAAATGCGCCGATGGCATAAAGCGGAACCAGCGAAAGAGCAAATATAAGAATGAAAATAATGAGCCAATGCTTTTTGGTCATAAGAAACCTCTCATAAAAAAATTCATTTTTTATTGTAACATAAATCATATACAAAGAGATAGATTTGTGTTTAAATGTACTTCGGGGAGGAAGAAAAAGATGTCTAAACCTAAGGAAAAAAAGAATCGAAAATGGATTTGGATTATTCCGGTTGCCTGTACGCTTGTATTGGCTGCGGTAATTTGGATCAATTTATTGGTAAAAAACGAATTTACATTAACCCTGAGTGAGCCGGCCAGTGCACAGGTGACTGTGGAGTATGGAACCGTCTACACACCACCGACTGCGACGGCGCGCTATGAAGGCTCAATTTTACATTTCTGGGATGCGGATGTGGAAGTATTTACAACCAGCACCATCAACCCGGACAAACTCGGAACCTACGAGGTGCGTATGCTTGCACAGCATAAGGATCTGGTGGCAGAGAGCGTCATTCAGGTAAGCCTTGTGGACACGATGGCGCCAACCATTCTTTTGGTGGATTCCGGTGAGCATTTTACCAGCCCGAAGGATTCCTATGAGGAAGAGGGCTTTAGCGCATTGGATAATTATGATGGCGACATTACGGATCAGGTGCAGGCAGTGGAAGAGAATGGCATCGTAACGTATACGGTCAGTGATTCCTCTGGAAATGTGTGTGAGGTAAAGAGAACCATTATTTACAGAGATGCGGAAGCACCAGTGATTACCCTGAAAGGGGAAATGACGGTTTCTGTGGACTATGGCGCGGAGTTTAAAGAGCCGGGCTATACGGCCATAGATGACTGTGACGGCGACCTTACAAAGAAGGTTGTGGTGGACGGAACCGTGGACACGAAGACGGTTGGAACCTATGTGATTTCTTATTCCGTAAAGGATTCCTATGATAACGAAACCGTGGTAACACGTGCGGTAACTGTGCGGGACGTATCCCGCCCGAATGTGGTTTTAAACGGCGACAGTACGATTTATGTGAAGGTTGGCTCTGATTATAACGAACTGGGTGCAACTGCCTGGGACAATATGGATGGCGATTTGTCAAATTCTATCGGCATCAGCAATAACGTTAATATTAACAAGAAGGGTATCTACTCTGTTTACTATTCTGTGTCCGATTCCTCAGGAAACAGCGCAACGGTGACCCGTAAGGTATACGTTTATGAGAAGCAGGCATCCAATCAGGAAGTCAATCCGGGACACAAAGTGGTATACCTGACCTTTGATGATGGCCCTTGCCAGTATACGGAGAAGCTTTTGAATGTATTGGATAAATATGGCGTGAAGGCTACGTTCTTTGTAACGAATCAGTTTCCATCCTATCAGTATATGATTAAGGAAGAGTCCAAGCGTGGGCATACCGTTGCCATTCACACCTTTTCCCATCGCTACGAATCGGTTTATGCCAATGAAGAGGCTTACTTTGCCGACCTGAACAAGATGAATGAAATCATCCTCAAGCAGACCGGCAGCTATGCGGATATACTTCGATTCCCAGGTGGCAGCTCTAATGGAATCAGTGCCAATTATAACAAGGGTATTATGGGCCGACTGGTAAAATCTGTTGGCGTGATGGGCTTCCAGTACGCTGACTGGAATGTATCCTCCGGCGATGGCGGCGGCGTAACGGACCGCGCCAAGATTACCCAGAATGTCATCAATGGTATGAAGAGCCATGATGTCTCTGTCGTGCTCCAGCACGATTTGGTCAAGGGCTCAGTCGATGCGGTGGAAGAAATCCTGGCCTGGGGCCTTGCGAACGGATACACCTTCCTGCCAATGGATACAACATCCCCAATGATGCACCATGGGGTGATTAATAATTAAATGAGGGACGAGAGGTTTAATATTATACAGGGCAATGGCTGGTAGCCATTGCCCTGTTTTTTGTGTGTCCTGAGAATATTTAAAAAGAACAGAAGTTCCCGTGTATTGTCCGATTTATTACCCACATTCGCCATGCGAAATGTGATATAATTCAACTGGGTTTGTAAATTAAATGAGGTTAGAAAAAGGCAACAAAAAAAGCTTGGATACCAAGCTTTTAAAAATCCCGCACAATGCGGATCATTATAGACGATTTCGGATAAACCTTATTTGCACTCGCCTTGTTAATTCTCTTTAAGATTAACGCAAAAAAAATAAAATGTCAACATTATTATGGAGGTAGGATTTTGAAAAAAACTGAAAACTATTATTTGGGATTGGATATGGGTACAAATTCTGTTGGTTGGGCGGTTACCAACCCACAATATGAAATCCTTCGCGCAAAGGGAAAAGATATGTGGGGTATTCGTGAGTTTCAGGAGGCAAATCCAGCTGCCGAACGTAGGGCACACCGAGTTAGTAGAAGAAATCATCAGAGAAGTCAGGTTAGAATTGGACTAATTAAAAATTATTTTGCAGATGCACTGATGAAAGAGGATGCAAATTTCCTTGCTCGGTTGGACAATAGTTTTTTTCTATTGGAAGATAAGCAAGAAGGAATTACGACTCCATATGTTTTGTTCGCTGACAAGGATTATACGGATAAAGAATACTTTGAAGAATATCCAACGATTTTTCACTTAAAGTATGCGCTGATAAAAGATGAAGTTGCAATTGATTCTCGATATGTACGTAAACTTTATGTGACAGTTTTAAATTATTTTAAAAGAAGGGGACATTTCCTAAATACGAACCTTTCCGGAGAGGCTGGCGGAAGCAATGATGTATGGCAGGCGTATCTTGATCTTTGTGCAATGATTGAAGAGAAAACAGATGTTGCAATGCCAATTGAAGCAAGTAATGAAGCAGAGTTTCGAAATATTTTTTCTTCGCGTAATTTTTCAAGATCACGAAAGAAAGAGGAATTGCTGGCTTTGTTTGGTATCGAGAAAAAGGAGAAAGGCGTAAAGAAGGCACTTCTTATCACTGCAATTTGTGGCTTGAAGATTGATTTGGCGAAACTCTTCGATTTAGAAACGGAAACGAAGGTTGAATTGGACTTTTCGTCATCTTCATTCGATGACAAATTACCAGAAATTCAAACTGCTGTGGGTGATGATTTAGTTGATGTTATTGATGCGATGAAAGCCGTATATGATGCGGGCGTTTTATCAGCCATTATGACTGGAGTTGACTGGCTTTCTGAATCGAGAATTAGAGATTATGAAAAGCACAAAAAGGATTTGCAAATTCTGAAAGCATGTATAAAGAAATATTGTTCTTTAGAAGATTATAATTTTATGTTTCGTCAGGATGCGGACGGAACCTATAGCGCATATGTAGGTTCAGTGAATTCTGGTAAAAAGACCCGCCGTGGAGAGAACTTAAGAAAAACAAAAGCAAATGAAAGATATTCAGTTTTAAAAAAACAAATTAAAAAATTATTAGATGCATATGCTGGGGATCAGGATGTTGACTATATTCTGTCAGAACTAGATAAGGAAACTTTCCTGCCAAAGCAGCTTACATACGCAAACGGAGTTATTCCTAATCAGCTGCATGAACGTGAATTGAGAAGAATTCTAGAAAATGCATCCTCGCATCTTGAGTTTTTAAATGAGAAAGATGAGTCTGGATTAACTGTATCCGAACGTATAATCCGTCTATTCACATTTAGAATTCCTTATTATGTTGGACCAACTAGCCAAAAGTATAAAGGAAATGGTTGGGCAGTACGCAAACCAGGCATGGAAAATGCAAGGGTTCTTCCATGGAACATCGAGGAAGTTATTGATTTTCGCAAGACGAATGAGGAATTTATAACAAGGATGGTGCGAGAATGCACTTATGTTTCGGGTGAAAATGCACTTCCAAAAGAGTCTTTGTTATATCAAAGATTCATGGTTTTAAATACAATTAATAACTTAAAGATTAATGATGAAAAAATATGTGTTGAATTAAAGCAGGATATTTTCCGTGATTTATTTGAGTCCGGAAAGAAGGTGACAAAGAAGAGAATTTCTACTTACCTGGAAGGACGGGGAAAATTAAAAGAGGAGGCTGAACTGAGTGGAGTGGATACCAATTTAGGATGTCAGCTAACGACATACAGTAAATTCTTTGCAATTTTAGGCGACGATATAAAAAAGGATTCTTACAAAAAAATGATTGATGAAATTGTTTTTTGGGGAACCATTTACGGGGATGCAAAGAATATGACTCGCTCCCGAATTGAGGAAAATTACTCTTCAATGTTAAGTAAAGAGCAAATTGACCGAATCATGGGATTCAAATTCCGTGACTGGGGTAATTTATCCAAAGAATTTTTAGAGTTAGAGGGCTGTGATTGTTCAACCGGTGAAATCACTAGTATTATTCAGGCGCTTTGGGAGGCAAGTGGCAATCCTAACCTGATGGAACTGCTCCACAGTGATTCTTATAATTTTGGTGAGAAATTAGAGGAGAAGCGTGCGTCTGCAGTTAAAAGTCTTTCAGAATTTAAAGCAGAAGATTTAAATTCCATGTATTTTAGTGCACCAGTTAAAAGAATGATTTGGCAGACCGTTCTTGTCGTAAAGGAAATTGAAAAAATCATGGGCTGTCCTCCTGAGAGGATATTTGTCGAAATGACCAGGACAGATGAAGAAAAAGGTGATGCGGGAAGAAAAGACTCCAGAGAAAAAATGCTTTTGGATTTATATAAGAGCATTAAGGATGACCGTAAGTGGGATGCAGAAATTAAGGAGGCAGGTAGTTCCGGTAGGTTAAGGAGTAAGAAACTGTTCTTGTACTATACCCAAATGGGTAGAGATATGTACACGGGGTTACCAATCTCTCTTGAAGATTTGTTCGATGATAACAAATACGATGTGGATCACATTTTTCCAAGACACTTTGTTAAGGATGACAGTATTCACAATAATCTCGTATTGGTTGATAAGAGACGAAATAGTCGAAAGAGTGATACATATCCAATAGACATTTCCATTCGTGGCAATAAAGAGGTTACAGATCTTTGGCGAATGCTACGGGAAAAGCAGCTTATTTCTGAGGAAAAGTACAGAAGATTAACAGGATCGCAGCCATTTACTGAGGAGCAGAAGGCCGACTTCATTGCGCGTCAGATGGTGGAGACTGGCCAAGCGACTAAGGGCATCAGTGATTTATTAAAAGAACTACTGCCAGATACTACATTAGTATATTCAAAGGCTGGAAATGTTTCGGATTTCAGAAAGGAATTTAAATTATATAAGAGTAGAACAATCAATGACTTCCATCACGCGCATGATGCATATCTTAACATTGTAGTTGGAAATGTTTATTACACAAAGTTTACTGCTAACCCGTTGAACTTTGTTCGCAAGGAAGGCTCAAACTATCACATGAACCAAATCTTTAAGCACAATGTTGAGCGAAATGGGTATGTGGCTTGGACTGCTACGGATAATATTCCAGAAGAGACAAGTATTACAACGGTTAGACGAATGCTGCACAGAAATACTCCATTGCTTACACGCTTAGCACAGACCCAGCACGGAGAAATTTCAGATGCTACTATTTACTCTGCAAAAAAAGCCAAAATGGATAGTTATTTACCAGTAAAGTCTTCGAATTCACGCTTGCTGGATGTCGAGAAATATGGCGGTTTTAATAGTGCTAAAAATGCCTACTTCTTTTTAGTTGAGCATGAGGTCCCTGGTAAGGGCACAGACAAAGGCAAAATGGTGAAGATACGTACAATTGAATGTTTGCCGATATACAAACAGAAACAGGTGGAGAAGGATAAAGATGGTTTGTACCAGTATTGCTTAGAACTTGGACTAGTTAACCCATCTATACGTATTGCTAAGATTCGCCCGCAATCATTAATAAAAATAAATGGATTTCCATTATATATCACAGGAAAAACATCAAACCAGTATATAGTTCGCAATGCTTGTAATTTGATTCTGGAAGATAAATGGGTGAAGTATATCCATGATTTGGATAAGTATCTTAAAACCGGTAAACAGGAAGAATCTTTAAATGAAGAGGATACCGTAGAGATGTACAAACTACTCTTAGATAAACATGTGAATGGTATTTTCTCGAAGCGTCCAAATCCTATTGGAGAAATTTTAAAGTCCGGCCAGGATAAATTTAATAAGCTGGATTTAAAAGATAAGTTATATATCATTTCACAGATTTTAAACCTATCACTGATTTGTAATTCTGCGGCCGCTGACCTCCAGAAAATAGGTGGGAGTCCTAAAAGTGGAACTATCAAGATTGGAAAAGACATTACGAATATTGACTCAATGACGTTTTTATGTCAATCAGTAACTGGCTTATACGAAAACGAGGTAGATTTACTTACAGTATGAGTTTTAGAACAATAGTAATACAAAATAATGCAAAACTAGATTATAGTATGGGATTTCTGGTGGTTCGTCAGGAGCGGACCACCAAGATTCATCTGACAGATATCACAACGCTACTCATTGAATCAACAGCTGTTTCTATGACAACGGCGCTTTTGGCTGAACTAACAAAAGCTAAGATTAAGGTGATTTTTTGCGATGAGAAGAGGCAACCGTCATCCGAACTGGTGCCTTATTATGGTTGCCACGATTGCAGTGGAAAATTGCGAGCTCAAATAGCTTGGAATTTAGGCACAAAAGCTACTGTTTGGACGGAAATAGTGGCAAACAAAATTACGAAGCAAATGGAACATCTAATGGAATTAAATGCTCCGGAAGTGACTTTGCTGAAGGACTATTTGCAGGAATTGGAACTTGGGGACGCTACCAACCGAGAAGGGCATGCCGCCCGCGTTTATTTTAATGGAATCTTTGGGGATGACTTTTCCAGAACGCAGGAGAATAGTGTTAACGCAGCATTAAATTATGGCTATAGTATTGTGCTTGCTATGTTCAACCGCGAAATAGTATGTAATGGATATTCTACTCGCTTGGGTGTATTTCACGATAACGCAGACAACCCGTTTAATCTTGGCTCAGATTTGATGGAGCCTTTTAGAATTATTGTTGATAGAATTGTTCGCAAGATGATGCCAGAAAAGTTTGAACACGAAGAGAAGAAACGGTTGTTGGATATGGTCAACATGGAGGTATTAATAGAAGGTCGTAGCGAGTTCCTTCCTAATGCCATTAAGATTTATACAAGAAGTGTTTTTGATGCTTTGAATGATAACGATGTTTCGGAGATGAAATTTTATCAGATAAATGAGTTATAGATATATGAGGGTATTGGTCTTTTTTGATTTACCAATGTTAACAACTGCAGAACGACGAAGTTATAATCGTTTCAGAAAATATTTAATTAAGTCAGGCTTTCTTATGGAGCAGGAGTCTGTCTATTCTAAGCTAGCCGTAAATGGATCGGCAGCGGATGCAATCGCCTCATCGGTTAGAAAAAATGCACCGGATAAAGGTCTTGTTCAACTAATGCGTGTGACGGAAAATCAGTATTCTAAAATGGATTACATAGTGGGGGCTAGAAACAAGGAAATTTTAGATTCTGACGAAAGGCTGGTATTCTTATGAGATTGTTTTATGAACCATTCGGGCTAGAGCTACCAATAGAATCTGGTGTAATTACCTGGATGTGTATAGAATCGCCGCTGCAATATCGTCAGGTTGTAGAGAACCTATATGAACAATGGAGCGGAAAACCTGGTGATATAAAACTTACAGAATGTGACAGGGAAATTAAATGGGAAAAGGAGATCGCTATAATCTCAAATCCTTTTCAAATTGACCTAAATGAGAGAAAAATTTTAACATGCATTCATAAAGATTTTGCCGGTATGATGTTAGATGAACAGATTGAAGCTTTCTCAAAAATCAATTCAGAGGCCATTCAACTTCTTGATAGCGTAGAAAAAGAATTCCCGTATCCGGTGGATTACAATGTAGAGTTGGATCCTTTGGCTCTTCTAAAAATGTATGCACTGCAACTAAATATCCAGACCGATAATTTGGCGGAATTAATAATTGAGTATGTGAAACTATCACATCGAGTTCTAGGAACGCAATTGTTTGTTTTCTTTAACTTGGTAGATTTCTTTACAACAGAAGAATTGTTGGAAATTAGCAAATCCATAGCCTATGAAAATGTTTCTTTTCTTGTCATTTCAGGAAAATGCCAACCAGAAATGGGCAAGATATGGATTATGGATTCGGATCAGTGTATAATCGAAATATAAAACTAGGAACTGAATTTAACGCATGGTGTCGCAACTGTGAATGGCCCGGCGAGAATCTCGAACATATATTTGTTGAGGTTTGAGAGCCTTGTTAATTCAGTAGTATCTCAGACAAAGAACAGAAAGACAAGAGATACCAAAAAGTTTGAGAGCCTTGTTAATTCAGTAGTATCTCAGACTGCGAATCTCTTTGTTGTTCTCTTTGATGCGTTTGAGAGCCTTGTTAATTCAGTAGTATCTCAGACGCAAGCCATTCTCGTGTGCTTGGTGGGCTGGTTTGAGAGCCTTGTTAATTCAGTAGTATCTCAGACCTCCTATCCTCGATTAAGCACTCGATAAAGTTTGAGAGCCTTGTTAATTCAGTAGTATCTCAGACGGTAGTTATGCATAGACATACC